>JAGABK010000067.1 GCA_017614625.1 Spirochaetales bacterium | reverse complement strand
CCAGAAGCGCGAAATTGGTGTTCTCGGTCCTCTGCGACGGGTCCTCGAAGCTGTGGCCGTTGACGGTGACAATGCCGTTGGTGTTCTCCGTGACGACTATGCCGTAGGGGTTCATGCAGAACGTGCGCACGTTGTCCTCGAACTTCTCGGTGCGGTAGACTATCTTGCTCTCATAGAGGCTGTCGGTCAGGTGAGCGAAGATGCTCGCGGGGAGCTCGACCCTGACTCCGATGTCCACGCGGTTGGAGAGCGTCTCGATGTCCAGGTCCCTGCAGACCTCCTCGACCCATTTGCTTCCGCTGCGGCCGACGGAGACGATGCAATGGGAGCATTCGAAGGTGTTCTTTCCGGTCGTGACGATGTACTTTCCGTCCGAGACCTCGATCTTCGTGACGGGCTCGAGGAAGTAGAAGTCCATGTGGCTCTTCATCTCCTCGTAGAGGTTCTTCAGGACGATGTAGTTCTTGTCCGTTCCGAGGTGTCTGACCGATGCGTTGAGGAGCTTGAGCTTGTTCTGCATGCAGAGGCGGGTGATGTCGGAACCGGCCGTGGTGTAGAGCTTGGTGCCCTCGCCGCCGTGGGTCATGTTGATGTGGTCAACGTACTCCATGAGGGCCGTGGCCTTTTCCTTTCCGATGTATTCGCAGAGCGTTCCGCCGAAATCGTTTGTGATGTTGTACTTGCCGTCCGAGAAGGCTCCTGCGCCTCCGAATCCGGACATGATGGAGCAGGGCTTGCAGTTGATGCACTTCTTGACCTTGTCGCCGTCGATCGGACACTTCCTCTGTTCGATGGACTTGCCCATCTCGATGACCGCGACCTTGAGGCTGCTGTTTCCCTTCATGAGTTCGTAGGCGGAGAAAATGCCGCCGGGACCTGCGCCGATAATTATGACATCATATTTCTTATTCACTTGTTATACCCCATACATTACGAATGTACTATGAAACAGGACTGATTGCAATTGATTTGAACGCTTGTCCGGTGTTATCATGCGGTATGACGATTTCTGAATATTTATGCGGAAACAGCTATCCCGGGCGGATAATTATTGCAGGAACGACCCCCTCGGGGCGTCTTCTTTATGCATACGCCATCATGGGGCGCAGTCCCAACAGCAGGAACAGGGTATTCGAGGTCTCGGACGGAGAGGTCCGCACGAAAGCGCATGACGAATCGCTTGTGAAGGACCCGTCCCTGATCATCTATCCGGCCGTACTCAGGTGCGGTACATCCGTCATCGTGACCAACGGAGACCAGACCCTGGACATCAGGGAGGCCCTCTCCCAGGGAAAGACGATGCAGGATGCGCTGGCCGGGCGCACCTTCGAGCCCGACGGACCAAACTGGACGCCGAGGATCTCGCTCGTCATCTCCTCAGACGGATTCGAATTCGCCATAAACAGACGCCGGGAAGACGGGGAGTGCGAGCGCTCCTTCTGGAAATATCCGGCAAAGAAGGGAGTCTTCCGCATTATCCACACCTACGACCGCGACGGAAATCCTCTTCCGTCGTTCTCCGGGGCTCCGAGGGAGATCGAGGCTGCGGATTCTTTCGCAGAAAAGATGTGGGACGCCCTGGACAGGGACAACAGGATATCACTCTATGTGAACGAGGGCGGAAAGGAAACGGTCTTCAACGCAAGGGAGGGTGACTGAATGAGAATCGACCTCAAGTACGGATGCAATCCGAATCAGAAGACGGCATATATCGAATCGGCTGGCGACATGCCGCTTCAGGTGCTCAACGGCAGGCCCGGCTACATAAACCTAATGGACGCCCTCAACAGCTGGCAGCTGGTCTCCGAACTCAAGGATGCCACGGGTCTTGCCGCGGCGGCCTCCTTCAAACACGTGTCTCCGGCAGGTGCTGCAGTAGCGTTACCGCTTTCCGATACAGAAAGACGTATGTATTTCATCTCGCCTTCGAAAAACCTGACTCCTCTGGCCACCGCCTACATCAGGGCGCGTGGAGCCGACCGCATGGCGAGTTTCGGAGATTTCGTCTCGCTTTCCGATGTCTGCGACGCCTGCACGGCCACGATCATCTCCCATGAGGTATCCGACGGAGTCATAGCTCCCGGCTATGATCCGGAGGCCTTGGAAATCCTCAAAGGCAAGAAGGGCGGCGGTTATCTGGTCCTGAAGATCGATTCCTCCTATGTTCCTTCCCCGGAAGAGAAGCGCACGATATTCGGCCTTTCCCTTGTCCAGGACCACAACGCCTGGATTCCCGGTCCGTCTTCGTTCTCGGATGTCCGTTCTGCAGCGAAGGAGCTTCCCGATTGCGCACAGCTGGATCTCAAGGTGGCCCTGATCGCCCTCAAGTACACGCAGTCCAATTCCGTGTGCTATGCGGAGAACGGCCAGGTCATCGGTATGGGGGCCGGGCAGCAGTCCCGTCTGGCCTGTACCCGCCTTGCCGGCGCCAAGGCCGACCTGTGGCACCTCAGGCACTCCGACAGAGTGCTTGGACCATCATTCCTAAAAGGGAAAACTAGGAATGAAAAAGATAACATAATCGAGCAATATCTGGCCGATGACCCCGAAATCGACGTGGTAGGGAACTGGCAGGAGTACTTTTCGGAGAAGCCCGCGGTCTTCACTGCAGAGGAGAAGAAGGCCTATCTTTCGACTCTGTCCGGAACCTCGCTGGCATCGGACGGGTTCTTCCCGTTCAGGGACAACATCGACAGGGCTGCCAAGTCCGGAGTCTCCTATGTTGCCGAACCGGGAGGCTCGTCAAGGGACTGCGACATAATCCGGGCCGCGGACGACCACGGCATGGTGCTTGTCTTCACCGGTGTGAGGCTTTTCCATCATTGAGTAATCCTGGAGATTACGGATTCAGCTCCTCTCCCATCCTGTACAGTCTCGTGATGTTGATCTGAACCTGCTCCCTGGAGACCGTTCCGTCCTTCAGTCCGTTGAGGATCACAAGCATGTCGTTCTCGCTTCCGGGCATGAAGAGCTCTCCGCCTGCCATGACGACCTTGGCTGCGTTAACACGCGGGTACTTGTCGTTCTTGTTGATCACGTCGTCGACGACCCAGTCTGTCATGACGATTCCCCTGAATCCGTACTCGGCCCTGAGGATGTCCTCTATCAGGTCGCGCCGCTCGGCGGTGTGCTCTCCGTTTATCAGGTTGTAGGAGGTCATCACACACCTGGGCTGGGACTCCCTCACGCAGATTCCGAAGCCCTTGAGGTAGATTTCCCTGAGGGCTCGCTCTGAGACGTTGCTGCTGTTTCCGTACCTGTTGGTCT
>JAGABK010000066.1 GCA_017614625.1 Spirochaetales bacterium | reverse complement strand
GACGATCGAAGAAGGCGACAAGATCATGAAGGACGTCGAACGGTCATGGGTCAAGGCTGTGCGCAGGGCAGATCTGCTGAACATCGTCATCCACTGGTCCATGGGTATCGGATACTTCGTGCTCTACCTGTTCGCGGTCAAGTGGCTCAAGCTGGGCAAGTCGTCAGTAGGCCAGCTCATCGCCTTCGCCACCTACATCGCCCTCTTCTGGCAGCCCATCCGCTCGCTTGCGGCCACGTTCAACCAGTTCACGAACCAGGTCACCAGCGCCCAGCGAGTATTCGAGCTTCTGGACACGCAGTCGATCCTGCAGGAGATACCAGACGCCGAGGAGCTCAAGGTAACGGAAGGCCGCGTTGACTTCGAGAACATCAGCTTCGCCTACCCCGACGAGCCTGACGTGGAGATCATCCACGACCTGTCGCTGCACGTGAGAAGCGGAGAGATGATAGCCCTCGTCGGTCCCACGGGAGCCGGAAAGACCACCATCGTGAACCTGATTTCGCGCTTCTACGACCCGGTGGCAGGCAGGCTCCTCATCGACGGCCAGGACATCTCGCAGGTGACTCTCAAGTCGCTGAGGTCGAACATAGGCGTCATGACGCAGGACTCCTTCCTGTTCTCCGGAACCATCCGCGAGAACCTGCTTTACGGCAAGCCCGAGGCCACAGAGGAAGAGATGGACGCCGCATGCCACCAGCTGGGTCTGGACGAGATGATCTCATCCCAGCCCCAGGGCTACGACACCCCGGTCACGCAGGATTCCCTGTCCCAGGGCCAGAAACAGCTGATCGCCCTTGCGAGGACGCTGATCGCTGACCCGAAGATCCTCCTCCTGGACGAGGCCACCAGCGCCATCGACACCAGGACCGAGGAACTTGTCCAGGCAGGCATGGCCATCCTGATGAAGGGCCGCACGAGCTTCGTCGTCGCCCACAGGCTTTCGACGATCACAAGGGCCGACAGGATCCTGGTCATCCAGAACAAGGGCATAGCCGAAGCCGGCACGCACCGCGAGCTTCTGGACAGGAAAGGCATCTACGCCGACCTGTACTACTCCCAGTTCGAGGAGCTGGACAAGGAATAAGGTTCCACCGGAACACAAAAAAAGGCAGCACGGATTGTGCTGCCTTTTCTGTCTGCTCGTTCAGATCATCCGGCGATCTTCACCGAGATCTTCTTGGGCTGCTCGACCGGCAGCTTCGGAAGCGTGACGGTCAGGATTCCGTTCTTGAACTCGGCCTCGATAGCATCCTCGTTGATTCCTTCGGGGAGGGAGAAAGCCCTGTTGAACTTGATGAAGCTTCTCTCGCGGACCACATACTTTCTGTCGTCCTTATTCTCGGCCTTCTCGGACGAGATGTGAAGAACGTGTTTCTCTACATCGATGTTGACTTCGTCGCTGGTATATCCCGGAAGCTCAGCCTCTACATAGAATGCCTTTGAATCCTCGTAGACATTGACAGTAGGATAAGTACTGTTCCTGATTCCCCAGTCTCCGAACATGTCGTCGAAGAGAGTGTCGAAATCGTTGTCTGCATTTCTGGTCATCAAATAATTCTTCATAGTAATTACCTCCACAAATACCTTATTTCATCACCTGATCGCTCAGGCTGAAACCTTCACTGTGATTTTCTTGGGCTGCTGCACCGGCAGCTTCGGAAGCGTGATCATCAGAATTCCGTTCTTGAACTCCGCGTCGATTGCGCCCTCGTTGATTCCCTCGGGAAGCGAGAAGGCTCTGTCGAACTTCATGTTGTTCCTCTCTCGGATGACGTACTTGCGCTCATCCTTCTTGTTCATCTTCTCAGATGCGATGTGAAGCACATGCTTGTCCACGCTGATGTTCACGTCTTCGTTCGTGTATCCCGGAAGGGCTGCTTCAAGATAGAAAGCCTTGGAATCCTCATACACACTGACCGACGGATAGGAGCTGTTTCTAACGCCCCAGTTGCAGAGCATGTCGTCGAAGAACCTGTTCAGATCGTTGTTCATGTTTCCAGTCATCATATATGTCATTTTTGTTTCCTCCGTATATCTTTTTCCGTCCTTTTCCGGACACCCGATATAAAGCATTTAGCGTGCCAAGATTGAGATAAAACGTTTCATAACAAACAATTGTAATCCTCACCCCACCCTCGCGTCAGGCCCGCTGTCACATAATCCGACTCCATCCCCGTACAGAATCGGGTCTTTTTGAACCAAACCCCGGAAAAAGCTCGATTATTGTATCCTTTTGACACACATAGGCAATTCTGACACATATCCGTGTCAAAAAAACTTCTTTTTACTTTTCAGTGTTGACACTTGCTCCAAAAAACCTTAAAGTAACCAAGCATTCGACGCAGGGTGGAGCAGTTGGCAGCTCGCCAGGCTCATAACCTGGAGGCCGTAGGTCCGAGTCCTACCCCTGCTAAAAGCGGAAAGCCAGAGCAAGTCTCTGGCTTTTTGCTTTTAAGAGGAAAAGGTAGGACGAGGAACGAGGAGCAAGGCAGGCGCATTGCCTTGCGACGAAGGCGGTGTAGTGGAGCGCAGCGGAACGTCGAGTCCTACCCCTCTCCTCCCCCTTCCGCATTGATTAGAATATCTCTTTTGATATACCATATATACCCATGAAGGTAGTAATACTTGGCGCAGGACGCAGAGGCATAAGACTCGCAAGGCATCTTGTCGAAGAGAACAAGGACGTCATCATCATCGACGAGGACATTGAGGACGTCAACAAGGCCATGTCGCAGGTCGACTGCCTGGCATGCGTGGGAAGCGGAACAAGCCTCGAGGATCTCAGCGACGCCGGAATCGACGACGCAGACGCATTCGTGGCGCTCACGGGAAGCGACGAGACCAACCTCGTCTCAAGCGGAATCGCGGCCTCGGAGTTCCAGGTGCCGCTCACAATCGCATCGATCAGAAACCTCTCCTACACCGGCTACAGCGGAATCGGCAACTCCCTCATGGGAATCAGCCACATAGTCAACCCCACGCAGGAAGTCGCGGAGTACATCTACCAGGACGTCGAGCGCGGAATCTACAGCGACATCATCTCCTTCGAGAACTCGTCGCTGCTGCTGTACAACGTCTACGTCGAGAAGGACTCGCCCTACACCAACAAGCTCGTCAAGCAGCTCAGGATCGAGCTCAACGCCAACTTCATCATCGCGGCTCTCAACCGCAACGGCGAGGCCCTGGTCCCCAGCGGCGACACCGTCGTGCGCACAGGCGACACGCTGAGCCTTGTCGCCGACGAGAACAGCGTCGAGAAGCTTCTTTCGGCCGTCGGAAGACGCTCCGTGAAGCCCAAGCACATCGCCATAGTCGGCGGCACGCAGGTCACGGACTTCCTTCTGCGCGCCATTCCCAAATACCAGCACAGGGACATCGCCGTCATCGAGATGGACCACGACGTATGCGAGAAGCTGGCCAACATGTACCCCGACGTACTGGTCCTCAACGCCGACATCACGAACGAGTCGGTCTTCGAGGAGGAGAACCTCGGAAGTTTCGACCTGATCCTCTGTCTCACGCCCAACGATGAGCTGAACATCATCACCGCAAGCTACGCCAAACACTTCGGAATCAAGAACAGCATGGCGCTGGTCACGCAGAATCCGAACTACATCCGCATGGCGAGCCACCTGAACATCGACAGCATCATCTCCTCCCAGGACGTCACGGTCGATTCCCTGCTGAGATACCTGCACGGCCAGAACGTCTCCGGAATGCATTCGCTGTTCGAGGGACAGATCGAGGCCTTCGAGTTCACCATCACTGCCGACAACCCGACCGTGGGCAAGGCCCTCAAAGACATCGACATGAGGGGCAAGGGAATCATCGCGGGAGTGACCAAGAAGGACGGCTCGACGCTGATTCCCGGCGGTCTTTACGTCATTGACGCCGGCGATTCGATCATAACCGTCGTTGAAAGGAAATCCGCGGACTTCATCCAGAAGCTCCTGCACGTGGGCTCCGCGCTCAACCAGAAGAAAGGCTGATTCATGAATCTCAGAAAGAACATCAAGCTTCTTGCCGTAATTCAGATTTTCCTGGCCCTTCTCATGGTCGTTCCCATGCTTGTGAGCCTCCGCTACAAGGAACTCCATGCGGCGAAAGCCTTCATGACCACCATATCGGTCATGGTCGCCATCTCCGGCGGAGCGCTGCTCGTGCTGAGAAAGACCCAGGTCACGAACCTGCGCCAGCGCGACGGCTTCTTCTTCGTCACCTTCACATGGATAATCGCAACCGCTTTCGGCGCCATTCCCCTGGTGCTCTCGGGCGAGTTCACATCATACAGCGCCGCGTTCTTCGAGATCATGAGCGGCTTCACCACGACGGGAGCCACCTCCTTCAGCGAGGCGGGCGTCTTCACCCGCACCGGAATCGAAGGCTGCTGCAAGGGAATCCTCTTCTGGCGCAGCATGACCAACTGGCTCGGCGGAATGGGAATCGTGGTCCTTTTCGTGGCCCTGCTTCCCGCAATAGGCGTCAGCATGGGAGCCGGAACCTTCCACCTCATGGGAGCCGAGTCCGTCGGACCCGTGAAAGGCAAGCTCACACCCAAGACAAAGACCACCGCTATCGCGCTGTGGGGCATATACGTGGGATTCTCCGTCCTGGAGACAATCTTCCTGCTGTTCGGCGGCCTGAGCCTGTACGAGGCCGTGACCGTCACGTTCTCCACCATCGCCGCGGCGGGCTTCTGCGTGAAGGCGGCCTCCATCGGAGCCTTCAACAGCGCCTATGTCGATGTCGTCGTGACGATCTTCATGCTGATAGCGGGCGCCAACTTCTCGCTGTACTACAAGGCCTTCACGGGCAAGATAAAGAGCGCGCTCAAGGACTCCGAGCTCAAGTGGTTCATGTCCATCTGGTTCTTCGGATCGGTCTTCGCGGCCATGCAGCTTGCCAACACCAACACCTACCCCACCTTCCTGACCGCGTTCAGATACGCCGCGTTCCATGTGGCCTCGATTCTGACCACCACAGGCTTCGCCACGACGAACTACCTCACCTGGCCGTCGTTCTCGATAATGGTCGTGGTGCTTATGATGTTCATCGGAGGCTGCGCGGGATCAGCAGGCGGCGGAATGAAGGTCACCAGGATCGAGACCCTGTTCAAGATGGGCTTCAACACCGTCAAGAAGCGCATACACCCCTCCTCCGTGTCCAAGATCAGAGTCGGCGACGACATCGTCCACGACGACACGCTCATGTCCATAGCGGCCTTCTGCGCCATCTACATGATCACGTGGCTGATCGGCACACTGGTCCTCACGATCACCGGAAACACCATCGAGACCTGCATGGCGGCGTCGATCCTCACGCTGGGCAACATAGGAATCGGATTCGGCGATGTGGGACCGGCGGGCAACTTCTCCATCTTCCCCGCCTGGTCGCTGTGGGTCTGCTCCTTCGAGATGCTGCTTGGCCGTCTGGAGCTGTTCACGGTCTACGCCCTGCTCTCAAGGTCGTTCTGGAAGAGATAAGTCTGTACCTGCCCGTTTGTTGTGATACCATGAGGGTATGGAAAACAGAATCAATGTAGGCATAGACCTTCACAAGACGCAATTCACCATCTGCACTCTGCTTGACGACGAGGAACTTGCAGGCGGAAAAGTTTTCCGCATGGATGAGGAAGGATATGATTCTTTCATCCCGGAAAAACAGCTTCCCAAAAATGCCATTATTTTAGCTATTTATTGCATTTTCACACATAAAATGATAAAATATTAGCATGATAAACTTGGATAGCTACTTCGATTCCCCGACTGATTT
>JAGABK010000001.1 GCA_017614625.1 Spirochaetales bacterium | reverse complement strand
GCGCCCACATTGGCGAAGGCCATGGGATTCGACATGCCCATGGCGGACGGAAAACCCATCGAGGGTTTCGTGAAGGAGTAATTCAATTATGACCGCCTGCCCGGGCGGCAATGGAGATAGTGATATGAGTAAAATGCCAGCCAAGAAAAAGGCACTCGGAATGTATCAGCGCATGTATCTCATCAGAAAGTACGAGGAGAGGATCTACTACCTGTTCCTCGAGGGAATCATGCCCGGTACCATTCATCAGAGCACGGGAGAGGAAGCCTGTGCCGTAGGAATGCTGTATGATCTGTCAAAGGACGACTATATGGCCTCGACTCACAGACCTGCCGGACACGACATCGCCAAGGGCGTGACCGTCAAGGCCATGATGTGCGAGATGTTCGGAAAGGAAGACGGCTGCTGCCACGGAAAGGGCGGAGCCATGCACACCGGCGACGTCGCCGTCGGAGCTCTCACCGCCAACGCCATCGTAGGAGGAAACCTTCCCATCGCCGCAGGTGTGGCTCTTGCATTCAAGATGCAGAAGAAGGACAACGTCATCGTGTGCTTCTTCGGTGACGGAGCCAGCAATGAAGGTTCGTTCCACGAGTCCATGAACGCAGCCTCCAAGTGGAAGCTTCCCGTCATCTATGTCTGCGAGAACAATCTCTACGCCGCCAACACCAGCGTGAAGATCACATGCACATCGGACAATCCCGCCTACGATAGGGCGCCGGCATACAACATCCCGGCCGAGATCGTCGACGGAAACGACGTCTGCGCAGTCAACGAGGCCGCAACGCGCGCCATCGCCAGGGCCCGCAAGGGCGAGGGTCCGACGATCCTCGAGCTCAAGACCTACCGCCACGGCGGACACTCCAGGAACGACGCCTGCGGATACAGGCCGAAGGACGAGGAGAAGTACTGGATCCAGGACCACGACCCCGTGAAGATGTTCCGCGAGAGGCTTCTCAACGAGAAGGTCGCCAAGGAAGCCGAGATCAAGGCTCTTGAGGAAGCCGCGGAGAAGGAGATCGACGAGGCCGTCGAATATGCACAGAAGGCCCCGTTCCCGGCACTCGAAAGCGCACTGACAGACGTATTCTGCGAAGGAGGAAACTGATATGGCGATGATGGCTATAGCTGATGCTCTCAAGCTTGCAATAAGAGAAGAGATGAGACGTGACGGGAAAGTCTACTGCCTCGGCGAGGATGAGGACATCCCCGGCGGAATGGGCGGCTCCTTCACAGTCACGAAGGGTCTTTCCGACGAGTTCGGATTCGACAGGGTCATCAACACCCCGATTTCGGAGATAATGATCGCCGGCGTATGCGTCGGTTCGGCGATGATGGGCATGAGGCCCGTCGCAGACCTTCAGTACGGAGACTTCCTGTTCTGCATGATGGACCAGCTTGTGAACCAGGCTGCCAAGATGCGCTACATGAGCGGCGGAAAGGTGAGCGTTCCCATGGTCATGAGAGCTCCCTGCGGAGCCACGAACCGCGGCGCCCAGCACGCACAGAGCCTCGAGAGCTACTTCGTGCACGTTCCCGGACTCAAGGTCATCTGCCCCTCCACGGCCTACGACGCCAAGGGCCTGATGAAACAGGCCATCAGGGACGACAACCCGGTCATCGTTTTCGAGCACAAGCTCCTTTACGGAAGCAAGAGGAAGGAGAAGGACGCCATTTCGGCCCTGGGCGAGGTCCCCGAGGACGACTACACCATCCCGTTCGGCAAGGCCGCCATCCGCAGGGAAGGAAAGGACATCACGATCGTCGCCAACCTGCTGATGAGCTACAAGGCCATGGAAGCCGCCGCCATCCTCGAGAAGGAGGGAATCTCCTGCGAGGTCATCGACCCCAGGACCCTGGTTCCGTTCGACTACGATACGGTCGTCGAGTCCCTGAAGAAGACAGGGCGCCTCATGATCGTCCACGAGGACCACTACAACTGCGGTTGGGGCGCACAGCTTTCCTCCTGGATCGCCGAGAACCAGATCTGGCTGCTTGACGCACCGGTCTGCCGTGTCGCGACCCCGGACGTGCCCATCCCGTTCTCACCTGTGCTTGAAAGCTATGTGATTCCCTCGAAGGAAAGGATCGTCGAAGAAGCCAGAAAGCTCATGAAGGCTTGAGAGGTAACTATGATCAAAGAAATCAAGATGCCAAGTGCCGGACAGACGACCGATCAGGCGACTGTCGGAACCTGGAACGTTAAGATCGGCGACAAGGTCAACAGGGGAGACATCCTGCTGGAGGCCGAGACCGACAAGGCGACACTCCCCGTGGAGAGCTTTGCGGCGGGCATCGTCATCGACATCCTCGCCCAGGAAGGCGACACGGTCGATGCCGGCGATGTCCTGTGCGTGGTGGGCGACGAGTCAGACAAGGTCTCGTACAAGAGGGAAAGCTCCGCATCCGCGGCTCCCGAAGCCGCATCTGCAGCCCCCGCAGCCGAAGAGGAAGAGGACGAGTACCAGCCCATAATGAAGGGCGCAAAGCCTGCTCCCGCACCGGCTCCGGCCAAGAAGGAAGAGGCAGCACCCGCAGCTCCCGCCCCCGAGGCGCCCAAGGCGGCTCCTGCCCCGTTCAAGTGGAGCGGGGACGTGAAGGCCATGCCCAATGCGAAGAAATTCGCACGGGAGAACAACGTGGACCTCTCCAAGGTCGTTCCCGCCAACGGAAGCCTCATCAAGAGGCAGGATGTCGAGACCTACCTGAAGAACCTGGTGGATTTCGATTCCTACACCTCCGAGACCATGACGCGCATGCGCAAGGCCATAGGAAGGAGCATGCTCGCAAGCGTGAGCACGATCCCGCAGTGCCAGGTCACCACGGTCGTGGACATGACAGGTCCCATGGCCCTGAAGGAAAAGGCCATGGACATCTTCGGAGTCAAGCTCTCCTACAACGACATCATGGCGAAGGCCATCGCCGCCACGGCGAAGGAGTTCAGGCTCATCTGCTCGCGTCTTGAAGGCGAGGAGCTGAAGGTCTTCAACCATGCCAACATCGGAATCGCCGTAGGCCTTGACGGAGCCCTCGTGGTTCCCGTCACCAAGGGCGTGGATGTCCTTCCTCTGCGCGAGCTCGCGCTGAAGAACAAGGAGAACATCACAAAGGCCCGCGAAGGCAAACTCCTGCCCACCGACATGGGAACGGGAAGCTGCACGATCTCCAACATGGGAATGTTCGATGTCGAGTCGTTCACTTCGATCATCAATCCGCCGGAGAGCTGCATCTTCAGCGTCGGAAGCATCGTGACAAAGCCCTTCTGGGACGGCAGTCAGTTCGTGCCCAGGCCCCTGTGCAACATCACGGCAACATACGACCACAGGATCATGGACGGCTCGTACATGGCCAAGGCCCTGAAGAAGTTCAAGGTCTTCATGGAGAATCCCTCGCTGCTTCTCCTGCAGGACTGAGGAGGACGTTATGGCGGAAACATATGATGTTCTGGTGATAGGCGGAGGACCGGGAGGATACTCAACGGCCATCGCCGCCGCTAAAGCGGGACTCAAGGTCGCCCTCTTCGAGAAGGAGAACCTGGGAGGCACATGCCTGAACGTGGGATGCATCCCCACCAAGTACCTCGTGGACAAGGCGGGGACAATGGAGAAGATCCGCTCCCTGACCGGAAACGGCATATTCAGAGATGCCGGCATGTTCAGCTTCAGAAAGATACAGGAAGGCAAGGCCAAGGTCGTCTCAAAGCTCACCGGCGGTGTCGGAAGCCTGCTCAAGGGCTCCGGCGTCACGGTGGTGAAGGGCGAGGCCAAGCTCTGCAAGGGAAAGACCGTCTCCTGCGGAGGGACCGGCTACAAGGGAAAGAACGTTGTCATAGCCACCGGTTCCGAACCCGTTGTCATTCCCATTCCCGGCGCGGAAAAGACCATAAACAGCACACAGGCCCTTGCGCTCGAGAAGGTCCCCAAGCGCTTCACCGTCATAGGCGGCGGAGTCATAGGACTTGAGCTTGCAAGCGCGTTCGCTTCGTTCGGAAGCGAGGTCACCGTCATAGAGATGCTGCCGGAGCTCTGCCCGAATGAGCAGCCCGAGGCCGTCAGGATGCTGAAGAACGCGCTGAAGAAGCACGGTCTGAACATCCTCAACGGCGCCAAGGTCCTTTCCGTCAACGACGAGCCCGACGGACTTTCCGTTTCCTATGAGAAGGGTGGAAAGCAGGAGAAGGTCGGCGCCGACAAGGTCCTCATGGCCATAGGAAGACGCCCGGTCCTCGCCGGAATCGACGCCGCTGAGCTGGGTCTGGAGCTTGCTCCCAGGAACTTCATCAAGGTCGACCAGTACCAGCAGACCAACCTCAAGGGCGTGTACGCCATCGGCGATGTCGCCGGAGGTTTCCAGCTCGCCCATGCCGCCTATGCGGAAGGCGAG
>JAGABK010000065.1 GCA_017614625.1 Spirochaetales bacterium | reverse complement strand
ATCAGAAATCCAGGAAGAACGTGGCTCCCGTGATGAATCTCTGTCCGGGCTTCCTCATGTTGTCTCCGCTGATCAGATACGAGATCTGGAATCCCAGGTCGATGAAGTCGAAGAAGCACATCTCGAGCTGGACGCCTGTCGAGCAGAGGAACTGCTTGAGACCGAGCTCCTCGGCCATCGAGGATGCGGAGTGGCTGGTGTTGAAGTAGTTTCCGGCATGGTAGCCCATGTCGAAGAAGATGTTCAGACGCGGGAAGATTCCGTCGAGGAGGAACTCTGGTCCGGCGAGACGGATGTCCAGGTTGTTGACGACGGTGAAGTTCGTGTCGTAGCTGTCGGTGTCGAAGCCTCTGACCTTGCGGCCCAGGGATACGGGTCTGGAAGCGTAGACGGGAACCTTGCTTCCGTCTGTCCAGTTGACGTTGGCCCTGTCGATGAGGACGACGCTGAACAGGTTCAGGCCCTTCTTGTCGGAGATCTCCAGCAGCGTGGTTCCGGCGACGGCGTTGAGCGTGATGCTGTAGTAGGAAGCCTTCTGGTTCACGAAACCGGGGGCGAACTGGAACTTGAGCTCGGCGAGGAAACCTTCGTTGGAGACCATCCTGTCATCCATGAGGTTGAGCCTTGCGCCCAGGTAGAAGTTCGTCATGAATGCCCTGTAGTCGTCGGCGAGGTCGGGATAGATGGAGTTGCCGGCTTTGGAGCCGCCGAACCATGCGTCGAGGCTCGGGATGGCAGTGGCGCCCTGCTCCTTCGTGGCCGCGCTGGCGTAGCCGCGCATCCTTTCAGCACCGAGGACCATGGAGTTGACGCCTATCTCGTAGCGTCCCTCGTATCCGATGTAGGCTGTGACGAGGTCGAGCCCCTCGACGGGGGAATCGCCGAAGCCCTGAAGGACCTTGAAGTTCCAGCGTATCTGGATGTCGTCGTAGATCATCTGGTCGGCAATGAGGGGTTTTCCTGTGACGGGATCCTGAAACAGGACCCTCTGGGTGTAGCCGCCGCCGATCGTTGCCTGGATCTGTGTGAGGTTGCCCTCGACCAGCTCAAGTCCCTCGTAACCTACTCCGACAGCAGTCAGGGTGGGAAGGAATCCGGCGAGGATCTCGGGGTGCTGGTCCAGTTCGGTGAACAGGAACTTGAAATCGCCTGCGAACACGCTGCAGACGGCAAGCAGGATTACAATGACAACAGTGAGCGCTTTCTTCATGACTTGATGCCCCTTTTTCGTTTTCTGCACAACAGTATATATGAATTACAGACTGAATGTCAGCCCTGCAAAGAAGTCATAGCTGAACGCGATCCAGCTCCAGCCGGCCTCCCCGGCCTCCTTCTTGAACTGCGTGTTGTATTTGTCCGAATCATAGAAGTGCCATGCGAACCTTCCGCCGAGATTCACTGCAAGATCCTTGTCGATCCTGTATGAACCCGTGACCTCTCCCGCGATTCCCATCCTGGCATTGAAAACAGCATCGGACGTCTCTCCGTACTCTATGCTTCCGAGAGTCCACATCTTGCCCAGCAGGGCATCGAATCCGAGTCCGCCTGAAACGCGGAAGGATTCTCCGATGTCATACGAGTATTCCGCCCCGAGATAGACTCCGAAGTTCACCGGAGCATCCGTAGTATTAGCGGAAAACGGAGCCGCTCCGGGATTGAAGACGTACCTGCCCTGTCCCAGGGTGGCAATACCCACCGAGGCCTTCGCATAAAGGGAATCGGCGAATCCATATTCGAATGTTCCCGAAATACGGAAACCGGAGTAATCAAGGGAAGCGTATTTCCCTTCATCGCTCGCATATTCTCTCTCTGCTCCGTAACCGAGCTGTGCTCCGACCTTCATGTCCGCCTTTGCGGCGAAGACAGCGAATACTGCAAGAATGACTGCAAGAACTGCAACGGCTTTCTTCATCGGAATCTCTCCTTCTTGTGTGATCTGTCAGAATTCTATCACATGTTCAGCGACAGGACAGCATCAACTATCTGCTGGTATCCCGTGCACCTGCAGATGTTGCCGCTTATGGCACGTCTGACCTCGTCCTCCGTGGGGTTCGGATTGTCCTGAAGAAGGGCGTAGGCGGACATAATCATGCCCGGTGTGCAGAAGCCGCACTGGACCGCGGCATGCTCGACGAACGCCTTCTGGATCCTGTCCAGCTCCCCGTTCTTCTCAAGCCCCTCGATGGTGAGGATGTCGCGGCCGTCTGCGAGGACCGCAGGGTAGATGCAGCTGTCCACGCTCTTTCCGTCCACTATGACGGTGCAGGCTCCGCAGTCGCCCGAACCGCAGCCCTGCTTGGTTCCGGTCAGACCCAGCTCCTCGCGCAGGAATGTCAGGAGGCTCATGTCGTCGGGAATGTTGCGCGAGACCTTTTCTCCGTTCACGATGCAATTGATGTTCTTCATGCCGACACCTCCCCTGCAAGCTTCTCGAGCATGTTCGCGCAGACTATCCTCTTCTGCTCAACGGTGCCCCATCTGTCGTCCTTAGGTGAAATTTCTTCAAGTATGGCGGCTTTTGCGGCCATCATATCCGTACAGTCCTTGGAGAGAATCTCCGATGTCCTTCTGCAGAAGACCACGTTCGGGGCGGCGCTTCCGACGGCCACGGAGACCTTCTTTCCGACCCTTGCGACAGCCATGTTCACGACCGAGACGGCCATGGCGTTGCGCTTTCCGACCTTCTCGAAAACAGAAGAATCCACGTTGGTCCTGATGACGACTGCCTCTATGATCTCCCCCTCGCCCAGGCGCAGCTCCCTGATGGGAACCGTCCTCCTGCAGGGCTTTCCGCCTTCCATTGTGAACAGTCTCACGGAGGCGTCCAGGGCCATCAGGGCGGTCACCGAATCCGCAGAGGGCGACATGCTTCCGATGTTGCCTCCGATCGTGGCCACGTTCCTGATCTGGGGACCGGCGAGCTCGTGCGAGGCCTGCCAGAGAGCAGTGAGACGCTCCTTCAGAAGGGCGCTTCTGTCCAGTTCGTCGAAGGTGGTTCCGCCGCCGATCTCGATGCAGTCACCCTTTCTTTCGATGAAGGAAAGACCGGGGATGCGGCTCAGGCTCACAAGGTCGCAGACGGGCTTCTTGATGGCAAGAACCACCGTTCCGCCTGCAAGGTACTGTCCGCCGACCCTGCTTCTGGTTGTGAAGGCCTCCTCGAGTGTCGAGGGGACATGGATTGAATATTTCATCTTTTCCTCCTGCTCTTCAGGACCGCCGTCCTGTCAATCGGAATGCTGTTGATCTCAAGATCCTCGTAAAGGCTGCAAACGGCCGTGGTGATGGCCGGCGCGACGGCGACCGTCGGAAGCTCGGCCATTCCCTTGGCCCCGAACGGACCGCTTTCCTCGGGCTTCTCGACGAACTCGTTCGTCAGTTTCGGGACGTCCAGGGCCGTGGGGATGATGTAGTTGCCCATCCCGTTCTCCAGGGCCTTGCCGTCTCTGTACCTTATCTGCTCGCTCAGCGTCATGCCTATGCTCATGGAGATTCCGCCGAACACCTGGCCGTCAAGCAGGGCCGGATTGATGATCCGTCCGGCATCGGTGGTGCTGTGCATCCACAGGACATCCGTCTTTCCTGTCACCGGGTCGGTCTTCACCTTAGCACCCTGGACTAGGAAGGCGAAGAAGGCGTGGACGGCTTCATCCTTGGGTTCCGGGAAGGCACAGCTTCCGGTGGCCTCGTCGGCACCTTCCCTGATTTTCCTTGCAGCATCCAGAATCGCGTTGCCGCAGACATAGGTGGACCTGCTGGCAGCCGTGGAGCCGCTGTCGGGATTGCCGTCGGTGCATCCCATCTGCATGTCTATGGCCTCGAACGGGACACCCAGGGCCTGTGCGGCTATCTGGGAAAGGGTCGTCCGGCTTCCCTGCCCCAGGTCCACGATTGAGGTCCTGACGATGTATCCGCCGCCGGTTTTCCTTATGGTGACATGGCAGGTGTCCGGGACGAACTTGCCCAGGCCGCTGCTCTTCATTCCAACAGCTATGCCGTAGCCGCAGTCCTTCTCCGGATGCTGCGTCATCTCCCTGTAGAAGTCGCTTTCGCGGAACTTGAGAAGGGCCTCCTCCAGCCCGATCTCGTGCTCATGCACGCCGCCCATGGAGTTTTTCTGTCCCTTGTGGATTGCGTTGATGATTCTGATCTGCACGGGGTCGATTCCGAGTTTCGAAGCGGCACGGTTGAGAAGGTTCTCGAACGCCATGGCGGACTGGGGAGCCCCGAAGCCCTTCATGGCAGAACCCGGCGCATGGTTCGTGTACAGCAGTTTTCCGTCAAGCCTGACATTGGGGATGTCGTACGCTCCGCAGAAGACCTCCATGGCCAGCTTGAGGACCGATGTCCCCAGGACGGCGTAGGCTCCCGTGTCCAGAAGGATGCTGCAGTCGGCGGCGAGGATCCTTCCATCCTTCGAGAAGCCGACCTTCGCATGGGAGATGGATTTGTGCCTCTTCATGCCGTAGCGGATGTTTTCTTCCCTGCTGTATATGTATTTCGCGGGTTTTCCTGTGAGGTGTGTCACCACCGCCGGGAAGACGGAGACGTAATAGCCGTCCTTTCCTCCGAAGGCCCCGCCCACGGTGGCGGCCATGGCCCGGATCTCCGACTGGGGCCTGCCCGTGACTGCAGAGGCTTCGCGAAGGTCGCCGAATGCATACTGCGTGGATGCGACGATCATCATCTTCCCGTCTTCATCGATGAATGTGACAGCGCCCTCGGGCTCGAGGAATCCGTGGATCTGCGTCGGGGTCTCGAAATCGCCTTCGACGGTCAGGAAACTCTCCCGGAAGCCTCTGTCCACATCGCCCTTCTCCGAATGGAAGGTGCTGCAGACGTTGCCCTTCTCGAAGAGCGCGGGCTTGGAAGGATCCAGGGCGTCGGCGATGCTGTCGACGGTCCCGAGCACCTCAAGCTCAGGCTCGATTGAATCCGCGATCGAATCCGCAAGTTCCTTCGTGGGGGCCGCGACAATCGCGAAAGGCTCGCCGTGGCAGCGGATCCGTTCGGAAGCCAGAACCGGCTGTTCGTTCATTATCGAGGGAATAAGGTTGCTGTGCAGGTCTTTCGCGGTGAAGACGAAACATCCGTCGGGAATCGGAGGAACCTTCACTCCTTTCAGGATCGCGTGGGCCACCCTGGCCCTTGCAAGGGAGACATGCAGTGTTCCGGGGATCATCAGGTCGTCTGCGAAGACAGACCTGCCTCTTGCCTTGTCCGGAGCATCCGAACGGAAAACCGAAGTCCCGATGATGTTCTTCATGTCAGGATTATACCAAAAGCCGGCAATCGTGAGAATTACGCTGGAGCCGAATCATGTCCGCCTCCTGCTTCCCAGAATCGCCGTCCTGTCGATCGGAACGGTGTTTATCTCAAGGTCCTCATACAGGGAGCACACCGCAGTGGTGATTGCAGGCGCGACCGCAACGGTCGGAAGCTCCGCCATTCCCTTCGCCCCGTACGGCCCGCTTTCCTCGGGTTTCTCAATGAACTCGTTGGTCAGCTTCGGGACGTCCAGGGCCGTGGGAAGGATATAGTTGCCGAGCCCGTTCTCCAAAGACCTTCCGTTCCTGTACCGGATCTCCTCGCTCAGCGTCATTCCAAGGCTCATGGCCACCCCGCCGAAGACCTGTCCGTCGAGCATGGAGGGGTTGATGACCCTGCCGGTGTCCGTCACGCAGTGGATCCACAGGACGTCCGTCTTGCCCGTCACCGGATCGACCTTGACCTTGGCCCCCTGCACTATGAAGGCAAAATACGTGTGGATGGCCTGTCCCGAAGCCTCCGGGAACGCACAGCTTGCCCGGGCTTCGTCCGCCCCTTCCCTTATCTTCTTCGCCGCTTCGATGATTGCGTTTCCGCAGATGAAGGTGGACCTGCTGGCCGCCGTTGAGCCGCTGTCGAGGTTGTCCACGGTGCTTCCCATCTGCATGTCTATCGCCCCGAAGGGAACATCCAGGGCCTTGGCAGCAATCTGCGTCAGCGCCGTCCGGCTGCCCTGCCCTATGTCTATCAGCGATGTCCTTACAGCGAATCCTCCGTCTTTCCTTCTTATGGTGACATAGCAGGTGTCGGGGATGTGCTTGCCCAGGCCGCTGCTCATCATGCCCACGGCAAGTCCGTAGCCGCAGTCCTTCTCGGGTTGCTCTGTCATCTCCTTGTAGAAATCGCTCTCGGCGAAGCGGTCCAGAGCCTCCTCAAGTCCCATCTCATGCTCGTTGATTCCGCCCATCGGTCCGGGCTGTCCCTTGTGGATGGCGTTGAGCTTCCTGATTGCTATCATGTCCAGACCGAGCTTCCCGGCCGCCCGGTTGAGAAGATTCTCGAACGCCATGGCAGCCTGCGGGGCTCCGAATCCCCTCATGGCCGATGCCGGCGCGTGGTTTGTGTAAAGCAGCTTGCCGCCCAGTCTGACGTTGGGGATGCAGTAGGCGCCCGAGAAATGCTCAAGGCCCAGGTTCAGGACCGACGGTCCCAGAAGCGCATAGGCTCCGGTGTCCAGAAGCATATGGCATTCGGCCGCCAGTATCCTTCCGTCCTTGGCGAAACCCACTTTCGCATGTGTGACGGACTTGTGCCTCTTCATGCCGTAGCGGATGTTCTCTTCCCTGCTGTATATGAACCGTGCCGGTTTTCCAGTGAGGTGGCTAACCACCGCGGCATAGACCTGCGCCGTGTTGCCGTCCTTGCCTCCGAAGGCCCCTCCGACGGTCGCGGCCATGGAGATTATCTCCGACTGAGGCCTGCCTGTGGCAACCGCTGCGGTGTACAGGTCTCCGAACGCGTTCTGCGTGGAGGAGACCAGAACGAGCTTTCCGTTCTCATCTATGTAGCTTACCGCCGCTTCCGGCTCGATGAAGCCATGTATCTGCACGGGCGTCTCGAAGTCGCCTTCCAGGACGAGAAAGCTCTCCGCAAAGCCCTTGTCCACATCGCCCTTATCCGAATGGAAGCTGCTGCAGACGTTGCCCTTATCGAAGAGCGCGGGCTTTTTCTCATCAAGTGCGTCGGCTATGCTGTCGACCGTCTCAAGGACCTCGAGTTCCGGTTCGATCGATGCTGCTATGGAATCGGCCATCTCCTTCGTTGGTGCCGCCACGATTGCGAAGGCCTCGCCCTGGTACCTGATCCTGTCGAAGGCCAGGACCGGCTGCTCGCTGAAGATGGACGGGATGAAGTTCTGTGCAAGGTCCTTCGCCGTGAAGACGAAGCAGCCGTCGGGCAGGTCCGGGACCCTTATCCCCTTGAGAACCGCATGGGCCGCGGAGGACCTTGCGAGGGAGACGTGCAACGTCCCTTCCATCATGATGTCGGCCGTATAGACAGCCTTGCCTCTCACCTTGTCCGGAGCGTCCGAACGAAATACCGAAGTCCCGATGATGTCCTGCATGTGAAGAGTATAGCATTTACAGCGGATGATGAGAATTGCCCCTGTTTACAAAAAAAGAAGACCCTGCGTATTGTGCAAGGTCTTCTTATGGGCCCACTGAGATTTGAACTCAGGACCAAAGGATTATGAGTCCTCTGCTCTAACCGCTGAGCTACAGGCCCGTGCTGTCTGCGACAGCGTCTAAACTTAACACTTTTTCCGACTGGTTTTCAAGGCCTTTGGCCATTCAACTCACTTGATTTCGGTTCTGTCCTTGAGCACCACATCATGCGCGCCGCCTTCGACGATGGACGTGGGAGAGACCACCGTCAGCTTCGCCTTCTGCCTGAACTCATCAAGGTTCAGGGCGCCGCAGTTGCACATGGTGCTGCGGATCTTCGCAAGGGAGACCGCCACGTTGTCATGAAGGGCTCCGGCGTACGGCACATAGGAGTCGACGCCCTCCACGAACGAGAGCTTCTGCTTTCCTCCCATGTCGTAGCGCTGCCAGTTGCGGGCGCGGGCCGAACCCTCTCCCCAGTACTCCTTCATGAATGAGCCGTTGACGTTGACCTTGTTGGAGGGAGACTCGTCGAAACGCGCGAAATAGCGTCCCAGCATGAGGAAATCGGCACCCATGGCCAGAGCCAGCGTCATATGGTAGTCGTAAACGATTCCGCCGTCTGAGCAGACCGGCACGTAGATTCCCGTCTCGCGGAAATACTCGTCCCTGGCCTTGGCGACGTCTATCACCGCCGATGCCTGGCCTCTGCCGATGCCCTTCGTCTCCCTGGTGATGCAGATCGAGCCTCCGCCTATTCCCACCTTTACGAAATCAGCGCCGCAATCGGCAAGGAAGCGGAATCCCTCGGCGTCAACGACGTTGCCTGCACCGACCTTCACTGAATCACCGTACCTGTCGCGGATCCACTTGAGGGTGTTCTTCTGCCATGAGGAGAAACCTTCTGACGAATCGATGCAAAGGACATCTGCTCCGGCGTCGACCAGCGCGGGGACGCGCTCTGCAAAGTCGCGTGTATTGATTCCGGCACCTACGATGTAGCGCTTGTGGGAATCGAGAAGCTCGTCGGGATTGGCCTTGTGCGAGGAGTAGTCCTTCCTGAACACGAAGGCGACCAGATGTCCGTCCTCCGTTATGACCGGAAGCTGGTTGAGCTTGTGCTCCCAGATCATGTCGTTGGCCTCGGCCAGGGAGATTCCCTCTCGGCCGGTGACAAGCTTTTCGAACGGGGTCATGAAAGACTGCACTTCCTCCGCTCCGGTCATCCTCGAGACACGGTAGTCGCGGCTTGTGACTACGCCCAGGAGCTTTCCGCTTCCCGTTCCGTCGTCCGTGACGGCAATCGTCGAATGCCCCGTCCTTGCCGTCAGTTCGATGACGTCTTCCAGGGTGTCGTCCGGCCTCAGGTTCGAGTCCGACTCTACGAATCCGGATTTGCTGCGCTTGACCTTGCGGACCATCTCGGCCTCGCTGGCAACGCTCTGGGATCCGTAGATGAAGGCCACGCCGCCTTCGCGGGAGAGGGCCTCGCCCATCTTGACCCCGGAAACCGCCTGCATGATGGCGGACACCATGGGGATGTTCATCTCAAGAGGGCATTCCTCCTGCCCCTTGCGGTATTTGACAAGAGGGGTCTTCAGGGACACGTTGTCCGGAATGCATTTCTCCGAGGAGAAGCCCGGAATCAGAAGATATTCGCTGAATGTGCGTGAGAGATCGTCGTAGAAAAATGCCATGTCGTCACCTTGCCGTCAGAGTATTCCCGTTCCGTACTGCGGGTAGAAATCAGGATATATCAAACCCCGTTCGTATGGGAACTGCTTCAGGGCTTCCTCGTCGACCTCGATTCCGAGACCGGGCTTGCCGCTCGGACGGAGCATGCCGTCGGTGATCTTGTCCGTATTGAAGATGGGCTCGGTGATGATCTCGTCCCTGAGAGGCTGGTACTCGGCTCCGTCGACCTCCAGCTGGCGCACGCTCCTGCAGGCCAGGGCCAGGTTGAGGTTGGCCGCGATTCCGACTGCCGACAGACCGCCGATGTGCGGGATGCATTCGATGCTGTAGGCTTCGGCGAAGTCGCAGATCTTCCTGCATTCCGAGATACCGCCCGCAATCGTGGCATCTGGCTGCCAGATGTTCCCGATTCCCTGCTGGTAGAGGTTCTTGAACTCGAACAACGACGTCACCCTTTCTCCGAGGGCAATCGGCACGGGGGACACCTTGGTGAGATTCGCATAGGAAGTGGTGTCGTACTGGGAGACAGGCTCCTCGAAGAAGTACGGATTGTACTTGGCGAAGCGCTTGGCCATCTCGAAGGCTGTCTCCGGAGTGTACGTCATGTACGCGTCGATGAACAGCTTCTTGTCAGGTCCGATGTATTCGCGGATGTTCGCCACGAAGGCCTCGTCCCAGTCGCGGCTCTTTCCCACGCGGCACTTGACGCCCTTGAAACCGGCCTTCAGGGCCCTGCTGAAGAACTGCCTGTGCCAGTCGAAATCCACGTCGAAGTTGGTGCATCCCGTCGCATAGATCTCGATCTCGTCCCTGTTGGCACCGAGCAGCTTGTAGACGGGCATGCCCGCGGCCTTTCCCATGATATCCCACAGGGCGATCTCAATCGCCGCGATGGCCTGGTTGGAGACTCCCACAGGTCCGAGATAGCCCCATATCCACATGCGCATCTTCTGGACCAGACGCTCGATGTCCCTGGGGTCCTCCCCCACGACCAGTCTCTTCAGGGTATGGTCGATGATCTCCTTGGCGACAAGCGGGAAGTGGTGTCCGTAGGCCGTGCTTGCCTCGCCCCAACCGACAAGACCCTCGTCTGTGGTGACCTTGCACAGAAGGAACGTCCTGGGAATCTTCGGGGCGTCCTTGATGTATCTGAGCGGGAATGTCTGTACGTCTGTTATTTTCATTTCATTGCCTCCAGGTCAAAATCGAAAATCTTCATGAGCTCGTCTTTCAGCTCCGGTCTGAAGATATGGTCAAGGGTTCTTATCTGCATGGCCTTCAGGGCCTTCTCGCTGATTCCGATTTCATCACGTGCGTAGGTGTATTCCTTCGAAAGCACCACGTTGGACTGGATCGGGTCATCAGTGTTGATGTTCACGCTCACTCCGTCTGCCATCATCCTCTTTATCGGATGCTCGGAAACCTTGTCGATGT
>JAGABK010000064.1 GCA_017614625.1 Spirochaetales bacterium | reverse complement strand
GGATATCCGTGCCGTCGGTCCACTTGAGCGTGTACCACAGCCTGGAGCCTGAGGCTTTTTCCCACGGGTGGGACGGGATTTCGATTTCGACGGTCCTTCGGGTCACGACGTTGGAGCAGGACGGAAGGACAGATACGGCGGCAATGACAATGAACAAGATATGGATTTTCCTCATGCCGTCCTATACAGCGGCGCGGAGGTTCTCATTGACGGAATTTCGGGTTTTCAGGAAAAAAATTCACTTTTTTTCTGAAAGAAGTTCCTTGTAGGTCGTACGGAAATCCCTCAGCAGAGCGCGGATCCCGTCGCTGCTGTAGTCGGCATAGGTCCAGGGGAGCCGCTGGAAATCCCTGTTCTGGTAGATCAGGGTCGTCTCGGCGTAGATTCCGTCCTTCAGAGGTATGCGGTGGGAGCGGTCCTTGCATGTGGCGAGGATGAAGCTGGACAGCGAAAGGATCCCGGGGTCCAGGTTTATCTTCCTGTTTCCGTCTCCGTCGGCGAACAGAAGCTCAAGGCTGTTGGTCCTGGTCTTGATGTCGGCAAGCAGCGAGGGATCCACGAGGTTCTCGAACAGGATCAGGTACCTGACGGGGCGGGCGCCCATCTCGCTGTCGTAGTAGTCGGTGAACGGGAAATCGAGATGCCGGCTCTCCGTGCGCACGGGGCCGAAGTTCTCCTCCAGCACGGACAGAAGCTCGTCGTGACGCTGTTCGGCAGTTGACAGCACGCCCATGACGAGGGCGCACCTCCGGAATTCCTTTGCTGTTGCCATGCCTCCATTTTCCCGCCGGAAAGAAGGGTTGTCAACTTGCCTTACGGCACGGCGGGATTTATCATTGAATCATGCTGAAACTGATCGTCTTTCTCGGAAACTATTCACCGGCCTACAAAAGAACGAGGCACAACACGGGCATGATGCTCTGCGACCGCATCAAGGACAGCGGTCTCTTTCCCGGGAACTGGCAGACGAAGTTCCATTCGCAGTTCTGCAAGAACGCGCAGGCGGTCCTTCTCCTTCCCCAGACCTTCATGAACGTCAGCGGGGTTCCCGTCAGGGAGGCATCGTCCTTCTTCGGAATAAGACCGGAGGACATCCTGGTGGTGCACGACGACATCGAACTGCCCTTCGGGACGGTCAGGATCCAGACCGGCGGGGGGATGGGAGGCCACAACGGACTCAGGTCGGTGAAGCAGCAGCTGGGTACGGACAACTTCGGACGACTGAGGATCGGCGTGGGCAGACCGCCTTCGGGAATGGAGGTGGCCGATTTCGTTCTCGCGAGGTTTTCGGAAATTGAGGAGAAACAGCTGCCCGAAATACTGGATAAGGCGGCGGCTACTGCATTAGAATACATTGCCGGTTGACGGCAGGAGACAGACATGAAGAACAGGGATTTCAGGATATCGGAGAACAGCCGCAGGGAGATGACCTACGAGAGTCCGGTGTTCGAAACGTTGGGTGACCCGGCGCAGACATACAGGCAGGCCCAGGAAGTGGCCATGATCTACAACAGCAGCCACGAGCATCCGGTCGCCGCGGGAAAGGTCTTCACGGCGGCGGTCCTTCACGTGATCTACCAGACCGTCATCTCCAGCTTCCTGCGCGGTTCGGACGCCGACCCGTTCTCCAGGATCACCGTCCTGGCCGGCAAGCACAAGGACACTGCCGATGTCCTCGCCTTCTACGACAAGGCCTTCCCCTCCCGCCTCAAGGAGTCCTACATCACCCGCACGGACGAGACGGTCAGGGCCTTCTTCGTGCATCAGGTCCTCCTGGCCAACCCCGCGCTGATAGCCGCAACCGGAGACATGCTCAGCCAGAAGAAGCTGAAGTTCCCCGCGGGAACCCAGGCCCTCACGGCCATGATGGGAAGCTACCTGAAGGGCACCTCGTTCGCCGAATCCTCGGATGACGACCTCTTCTCCTTCCTCACTCTGCCCGCGCGCCTCTATCCGGATTCGCTCTCGAAGCAGATCTCGTACATCCTCGAGCACTGGGAGTCCCTTCTGCCCGAGGAATACCGCACAATGCTCCTTCTGGGCCACGACTACATGCAGGAAGAGGACAAACCCCGTTTCCAGGGCGGTCCCGGACCCGTGGACGTCCCCGACTTCAGTCTGTCCGACGAGGACACGGAGTCCTTCACTCCGGACAGGAACTGGATGCCGAACGTCGTCATGATGGCCAAGAGCACCCTGGTCTGGCTGGACCAGCTCTCCAAGAAATACGGTCGTGAAATCCGTACTCTGGACATGATTCCGGACGAGGAGCTGGACGCCCTGAAGGACGAGGGCTTCACCGTCCTCTGGCTCATTGGCCTCTGGGAAAGAAGCCCGGCATCCAAGAAGATAAAGAACCTGTGCGGCAACCCGGACGCCGAGTCCTCCGCCTACTCTCTCAAGGGCTATGACATCGCCTCGCGCATCGGCGGCTGGAGCGCCCTGTGCAACCTCAGGGACCGCTGCCAGGCCCGCGGAATCCGCCTTGCCAGCGACATGGTCCCCAACCATACCGGACT
>JAGABK010000063.1 GCA_017614625.1 Spirochaetales bacterium | reverse complement strand
CTCGAGACCGGATACTGCAACACCGCCTGCGTTTGCTGCCTTGCCGGGGGCAAACGGGATGCGTGCTGCCTGGAAGGCCTCGATGGCCTCAGGTGTGCATCCCATGTTGGATGTCTCGATGACATACTTGACGCCGTTGGCGATGAGCTTCTTGGCATCCTCGCCGTTCAGCTCGTTCTGCAGTGCGCAGGGGAATGCCATGTCAACGGGGACTTCCCAGGGCTTCTTTCCTTTGATGAACTTGGCGCCGAACTTCTTTGCGTAGGGCTCGACGACGTTCTTGTTGGACGCTCTGAGCTAGAGCATGTATGCGATCTTCTCGGGAGTGCTGACACCCTCTTCGTCGTAGACGTATCCGTCGGGTCCGGAGAGTGTGACGACCTTGGCGCCGAGCTGTGCGGCCTTCATGACTGCGCCCCATGCGACGTTGCCGAATCCGGAGACTGCGACCGTCTTGCCCTTGAAGGTGTCACCATGTGCCTTGAGGATCTCGTTTGCGAAATACATCGTTCCGAAACCTGTTGCCTCGGGTCTGATGCGGCTTCCGCCCCAGCCCCAGCCTTTGCCGGTGAGAACGCCTGTGTTCTCGTTTCTGATCTTCCTGTATGTTCCGTAGAGGTAACCGATTTCCCTTCCGCCTACTCCGAGGTCTCCGGCGGGAACGTCGGTGTCGGGTCCGATGTACTTCTCGAGCTCTGTCATGAACGCGCGGCAGAATCTCATGATCTCAGCGTCGGACTTTCCGACGGGTGAGAAGTCGGAACCGCCCTTTCCACCGCCCATCGGGAGGGTTGTGAGGGAGTTCTTGAAGATCTGCTCGAAGCCGAGGAACTTGAGGGTTCCGAGGGTTACGTTGCCGGCGAATCTGAGACCGCCCTTGTAGGGTCCGATAGCGCTGTTGAACTGGACTCTCCATCCGCGGTTGACCTGGATCTCGTGGTTGTCATCTTCCCATTCGACTCTGAACTGGATGATTCTTTCGGGCTCGACGATCCTGTCGAGGATCTTGTTCTTCAGGTAAAGCGGATTCGCGTTAACGACATCAATGACAGATGCGATAACTTCTCTTGCAGCCTGGATGAATTCGGGCTGAGCAGGGTTCTTTTTCTCGAGCTCTGCCATAAACTCGTCTAAATTGTACATCATGTGCCTCCATATGCGTACTATTGCAGTATCAGTATACCGCCAAATCGGCAGTTGTCAACTTTATGTTGAAAGTTCAATGGAAGCATGACAGCAATGAAACACGGTCATTTTGAGGAAATCATAAAAAATACAATAAAGAATTACCGGATTCCGAAGACGTCCCAGATCGGGTCGGAAGGCACCGGAGCGGTGACATCGACCTCTTTCCCGCCCACCGGATGGGTGAACACGACCCTCCTGGAGTGGAGGCAGATCCCCCCGTCGGGATTGGAGCGCGGGAAGCCGTACTTGAGGTCGCCCTTGATGTGGACCCCGCAGGCGGCAAGCTGAGCGCGGATCTGGTGGTGGCGGCCCGTCAGAAGAGTGACCTCGAGCAGCACGTAGCGCTCGGACTGCCCAGCCTGCCTGTAGAGTAGCCTGGCTTCCTGCAGGTCTGCGTTCCTGACTCCGCGCAGCGCGGGAGCCCCTCCGTCGGGGGCGGGGCTGTAGGCGAGGCTCTTGTTCTTTGCGGTATCTCTATAAATATAATGGCGCAGTTCGCCCTCGGCCTGGGGGAGGGCCTTGTCCACCACGGCAAGATAGGTCTTGGAGACCCTGCCCTGGCGGAACATGTCGTTCAGGCGGCCCAGGGCCTTGTCTGTCTTGGCGAAGACCACCGCCCCGCTCGTGGGCCTGTCCAGCCTGTGCGCGAGGCCCAGGAACACGTTCCCGGGCTTGGCGTACTTTTCCTTGAGGAAGGCCCTGATGTCGTCCATGAGGGTCCTGTCGCCGCTCTTGTCGCCCTGCACTATCTCGCCGGGCAGCTTGTCGACGATGATGAGATGGTTGTCCTCGTAGAGGATGCGCCGCGCAAGATCAGTCGACATCATCGAACAGCCCCGGCATGTCGTCGGCGCCGGCCTTCTTCGCCGGTTTGGGCTCGGCCTTCACGGGAATCTCCTTCGGGGCCTCTTCCTCGGTCAGCTCGACGGTGTCTCCGGCCTCTTCGGGAGCGCTCTCCCCTTCCGGCTTCCTTCCGTCGGGAACGAGCTTGCACGGCTTGATCCTGATGGAGGCGATCTCCTTCTTGGTCAGCGTCACGCCGCCGGCCTTGGCTCCCTTGACCAGGAAGTCGGAGAACAGGAACGTGCCTTCCCTGACCCTTCCAACGCCCTTGTAGGTGACCGTCATCTCCGCGTTGGGCAGGACGGACAGCTTCTTCAGGCTCTGGTTGGCCGGGTCGGGAAGCAGCGCGTACGGCTTGTTCATGATGAAGCCGCTGAGCTTGCACCTCTTGATGAACGTGACGCGGCTCTTCTTGTCCAGGAAGATCACCGTGAAGACCACGTCCTCAAGGCTCTCCTTGTCTGCCAGGCCGCAATACACGATGTCCTTGCCCACGAACATGCGGTCGGAGACGTTCGTGCAGTAGTAGGTTCCGTCCTTCTGGATTATCAGGATCTTGTCGAACTCGGAGACCTTCATGATCGGGTTTCCGGTCTTGACGTTGGTTCCCAGATAGCCCGTCAGCCCGTCGTACCTGAGGTCGAGGTCGCGCTTGGCGACATCCCTGACATCGACGATGTTGAAGTCCGAGATGACCGTCTTGCGGCGGTGCTCGTCGTTCTCCAGGTCGGCCCTGATGGCCTTGAGGGTGCGGATGGAGTACTCGTCCAGGTGCGTGAGGTCGTAGTCCACGCGCTTGATGTCGGCGTTAATCTGGTCGATCTCCTGCTCGTTCTTCTCGATGTCGAACAGCGATATCCTGCGGATGGGGATCTTGAGCAGGTGGTCGATGTCTTCGTCCGTGATGTCCCTGACGAGCTGGTCGGCGTACGGCACGAAGCCTGTGCGCACGGCCGAGATGACGGCCTCCTGAGTCCTCTTTTGCTCTATGCGTTTGTAGATGCGCTCCTCGATGAAGATGCGCTCCAGCGTGCGGGTGTGCAGCCTGTCGAACAGGTGTCCGCGTTCGACCTCCAGCTCCTTCTTGGAGACCTCGAGGATGTGGTCTGCGTGGTAGCGGATTATGTCGCTCACGGTGCACACGTGCGGGAGCTTGTCGCGGATGACCAGGCAGTTGACCGAGATCTTCTGCTCGCAGTCGGTGTAGGCGTAGAGTGCGTCGACTATGTCCTTGGTGTAGGTTCCCTTGGCGAGGGAGATCTCGATGTTGACCTTGTCGGCGGTGAAGTCGTTGACGCTCTGGATCTTCAGGCGGCCTTTCTTGGTCGCCTTCTCGATCGACTCGATCATCTTCTCGCTGTCGACTCCGAAGGGCAGCTCCTCGATGATGATCTTCTTGGCGTTCGAGGTGTCCAGCTTGGCGCGCACGGCAACCGAGCCCAGGCCGTCCTGGTAGTCGGAGACGTCCATGATTCCGCCGCCCGGGAAGTCCGGGAAGAGCTGGAAGCTCTCGCCGTTGATCGCGGCGATCTGCGCGTCGATGACCTCAAGCGCGTTGTGCGGCAGGATCTTGGTGGACATTCCGACGGCGATGCCCTCGGTTCCCTGGATCAGGACCACGGGGATCTTGGCCGGGAAGACCACGGGCTCCTTGTTCCTGCCGTCGTAGGACTCGACGTACTCGGTGATCTCCGGGTTGTACAGGACCTTCTTTGCGAAAGGCAGCAGGCGGCACTCGATGTATCTGGCAGCGGCGGG
>JAGABK010000062.1 GCA_017614625.1 Spirochaetales bacterium | reverse complement strand
GAGAGTGTCCACAACAAGTACTGAGAAAGCCTCACTCCGCCGTCAGCTTTATCCCGCACTCCTTGCCGTCGCCGTACGCGATCCTGCAGACCTCGTCGCCTATGTGGAGGTCGGATCCTGCCGTGACGTCCTTCAGCGAGTTGACGATCTGACGGACGTAATCCCTTCCGACAGCCCCCTCGGACCTGACGGGCAGAAGCTCCCTGCCGCCTGCCGACTTGACAGTGGTCGTGATGGTGCGCATGGGCGCCGTGCGCTCCTGTACGGCGAACTTGCGGCCCCTGAGGCACTTGTTTCCGGTGAAGATGTCGGTCTTCTCGTCCCACTTGACCTGGCAGCCGTTGGGGCAGATGGTGCATGTGATGGTCCCCTCGTCCGGGAAGCCCTTCTTCATGCAGTTCGTCTTCTCCTCGTCCCAGGTCTCCATCTCCTCGCCGCGGATCAGGTGCGCGGCGTTCCGGCCGGCCATCTCGCCCTGCTCGGAGACGTAGTCGGCCAGGTCCATCACGTGGCGCGAATTGCCGCATGAGAAGACGCCCTTGACGCTGGTCTGCAGGTATCTGTCGGTATCGACCGTGTTGTTGGGCATGATATGCACGCCGGCCGTCTGGGCCACCTCGTTCTCGGGGATAAGGCCGACCGACAGCACCAGGGCGTCGCATTCGATGAGCCTGGCCGTCTCCGGGATGGGATTGCCCTTGTCGTCCAGGTCCGAAAGCTCCACCGCCTCCAGCTTCCTGTGGCCGATGATCTTCGAGACCGTGGTCCTGACATAGAGCGGGATCCCGAACTCGTACACGCACTGCTCGATGTTCCTGGCAAGTCCCGTGGGCTGGGCCATGATCTCCGCGATCGCAAGGACCTTGGCGCCCTCCAGCGTGAGCCTTCTTGCCATGATCAGGCCGATGTCTCCGGAACCCAGGATGACCACGCGCTTTCCGATCATTACGTTGCGCACGTTCACCAGGTTCTGCGCCACTCCCGCGGTGTAGACCCCTGCAGGCCTGCTTCCGGGAATGGAGATGTTTCCGCGCGTCCTTTCCCTGCAGCCTGTGGCCAGGACTATGGACTTCGTCCTGTACTCCTCGATTCCGTCCTTGGTGTACACGCTGACGGTGAACCCGTCGGGGCCGTTGTCCCGGATGCTGCTGACATGGCGGGAGACCAAGATCTCCGCTCCTACTTCCAGGGCCTCATGTATGGCCCTGTCCGCGTATTCGGGGCCCGTGAGGGCCTGCTTGTATCTGATCAGGCCGAATCCGTCGTGTATGCACTGGTTGAGGATTCCGCCGGCCTTCTTGTCTCGCTCGAGGACTATGACCTTCTCCGCTCCGGCCTTCCTGGCCGCGCAGGCTGCGGCAAGTCCGCCGGGGCCGCCGCCGATGACAAGGACATCGCACTTTCTCATCACTTCACCTCCCCGGAGAACAATTCGCTGCCGGCGCCCCTGAAGGTTATCTCCTCCGGCTTCATGTGGTAGTCGTGCACCAGCATGTCCACGATCTTGGCCAGGCAGTAGCCGCCGTTGCAGCGGCCGGTGGTCGCCCAGGCGCGGTACTTGATGGATGTGATGCTCCTGGCTCCGAACCTGTTCTCTATGGCGTCCCTGATCTCGCGTCTGGTGACGTTCTGGCAGCGGCAGATTATCTCGCCGTACTCGGGGTCAGACTTTATGAGCTTCTTCTGCTCCTCCACGGGAAGGTCCCTGAAGCGCACATGGCCCTTGCGGTACGGGTTGAAGTCCTTCTTCTCCTCAAGCCTGATGTGCGAACCCAGGATTTCCCTGACCATCCTGGCTATCGGCGCGGAGGCCGTGAAGCCAGGCGACTCGATTCCTATCAGGTTTATCAGGCCCGGACAGTCCTCTTCCTCCTTGATGACGAAATCCCTGAAGCCGCCTTCCTTCGGGGGCGTCTGCTTCGGTCTGATTCCGCAGAAGTTGCCGATTATGTACTTCCTCTCGATGGCCGGAAGCAGCGCCTTGGCCTCGGAGAACAGCTTTCCCATTATCTCCCTTGTGGACGAATAGTCCTCGGAGTCATCGATGTACTCGGCGCTGGGGCCGATGATGATGTTGCCGTCGATGGTGGGCGTCAGATGCACGCCCAGGCCGCCGATGCCCGCCCTGGGAACCGGATAGGCCGGGATGTCCAGAAGCTCGTCGGCGATCTTGTCCAGGATGAAGTACTCGCCGCGGCAGGGATAGATCTTATATTTGTCCACGCCCAGCATGGCCGAGACCTTGTCGCAGTAAAGTCCTGCCGAATTGACGATGTAGGAGCCTCTGAACTCTCCCTTGGGAGTGGTCACGACGAAGCCGCCGTCCTCCTTGCGGATTGCGGTCACCTCGCTTTCGAACGAGAACTCCACCCCGTTGTCCATCGCGTTCTCCGCATGGGCTATGCAGTACTCGAAGGGGTCGAAGATGGAGGTCCTGGGAGAGAGCATTCCGCCCACTCCGCCGATTCCCGGGGCGATCTTCCTGATTTCGTCCTGGTCGATCAGCCTGAGCTCCTCGCAGCCGTTGAGCTTTCCGCGCTCTACTATGCGCGTAAGCTCCTCCATGTCATCCTGAGTGAAGGCCACAAGCACCTTTCCGGTGTTCCTGAACGGTATGTCCAGCTCCTTGCAGATCTTCTCGAAGCCGCGGTGTCCCTCGACGCAGAGCCTGGCCATCAGCGAGCCGGTCTTGTTGTTGAAGCCCGAATGCACGACGCCCGACATGCGGCCGCTGGTCCCGTAGGCCACGTCGCACTCCTTCTCCAG
>JAGABK010000061.1 GCA_017614625.1 Spirochaetales bacterium | reverse complement strand
GATGGGGGAGTCGACCGGAACCAGGGCGCATTCGCCGAGGTAGTGCGAGCCTTCGTCCATCTCGATCATCTTGGTCAGCATGTCGTTGTTGGTCTCGGCGTGCCACTCGACGGCCCTGCCTTCCTTGAAGCGGATCCAGAACTTGTCAATCAGCTGGCCCTGGTAGCTGAGCGGCTTGGTGGCGTAGACGATTCCGTCGGCCCTGCCGCGCTTGGGCGATGTGAAGCATTCCTCGCTGGGGATGTTCGGGTTGAAGTAGACGCCGTTGGACAGGGAAGTGTCTCCGCCGCCGTTGAAGCGCGACTTCTCCATGAGACCGACGGTGAGGTCGGTTCCGTTGGACGCCTTGTAGTGCAGCTCGTCGATTCCGAGGCTGTTCAGATACTTGCAGCGGGCGATGAGGTCCTTGTTGTGCTCGTCCCAGGCCTTGACCGGGTCATCGGTCACGCGGCTGGTCGAAAGGATGGCCTCCCAGAGTTTCTCGACGGCCTGATGTCTGGAGAGTTCGGGGAACAGCTTCTTCGCCCAGTCCTCTCCCGGAACCGCGGCGATGCACCACTGGTACCTGTTCTCCATCTTGTCCCTGTACTTGCGGATCACGGGGAACAGGGCCTGCTGGGCCTTCTGCATCTTGTTGATGTCCATGCCCTTCAGTCCGTCGGGGTCCTGCGACTCAAGGTAAATCCTGCAGGGGAGCGTCTCCATGCGGTGCTGCCAGCGCTCCTCCTCCCATTTCTCCATCTTCGACATGGTCTCCAGGCTGCGGTACTTCGTATGGATCCTTGCCAGCGGCTGGTATGCCCAGTCCACGATGACCTTGCGGGCTCCGAGCTTGTAGCATTCCTCGACGAGCATCTTCACGAACTCGGGCTGGTCGAGCTCAGTCAGGATCTCGACGTCCTGTCCCTTCTGGACGTTGACTCCGCACTTCGCGATGAGGTGCGCGTATTTTCTCAAAACGGTCTTCTTCATCTATTTCAACTCCTTGTGTTTTGCTATTTTCTGGCTCTTCGTGAAGATCTTTTCCATCTTCTGGACCTCGTTCTCCGTCAGGCCGGCTCTTTCCATGACCGATGTCAGAAACTCGCCTGTTCTTGACCTTTCCTCTTCGTTTTTGAAGTATCCCATGGCTTTCAGGCTATCGATGCACACCGACACGGCGGTGTCGATCCTCTCCGAGGGCACCACGTGGGAGGCCCTAGCATACGGGCTCAGGCCCTGGAAGAGGCTGTAGCTGATGATCTGCACGGCCTGCGAGAGATTCAGCGAAGGGAAGCGGTCGCTGGTGGGGATGGTGACCACCATGGAGCAGGTGCGCACCTGTTCGTCCGACAGTCCGTTGGACTCGCAGCCGAAGACCACCGATACCTTTCCGTCTCCCATGCCGCTGATGTGGCGGGCAAGCTCCTCGGGATTGACGCGGCTGGTCTTGCGGCCTTTCCCGACCCTGCGCGTCGCGGCGACGGAGAGGATGCTGTCGGCTATGGCGTCCCTGAGGTCGGTGAATTCCTTTCTGTTCTCGTACAGGTCGTAGGCGTGCAGCGCCAGCGTCCTGACGCGCTCCTCGTCGTAGATCCTGTCGGTGACCAGCGTCAGATGTGTCAGGCCCATGGTCTTCATCGCGCGGCACACGCTGCCGATGTTGGCCCCGTCCTGCGTGTCGCACAGGATTATCTCAATGCGGTCAAGATTGCCTGAATTTTCCATGGCCTCATTCTATGCCATATTGCGGGATTTTCCAAGGTGCATTATCATATGGGACATGAGTGATAAGACGGAGAAAACAATAAAGGCGATCAAGACAATCCTTGCCGTCATGTTGATACTGGCGGTACTGGCTGTGTGCAAGGCATTGGGAAGCGTGAGCATCAGGATACTGCTTTCCTTCTTCATATTCCTTCTGGTCCTGCCCTTGGTCTCCGCTCTTGAGAAGGCGAAGGTCCCTAAATTCCTTGCCACGATAATCGCCGTGCTCATCATCATCGTCGTTGTCCTGTTCTTCGTCTGGTTCGTGTTCTTCAGCGTCGACCTGCTGATACAGAAGGTCCCGCAGTACAGCTCGCGCATCAACGACCTGGACGGGGTCCTCAAGAGCCTGTTCGGCAAGTGGATCGACATCCCCGACGACATGTCATTCTTCTCCAGCCTGAAGATCGACTGGGTCGGAACCGTGATCATGCCGGTCCTCAGGGGCGTCTCGAGCTCGGCCATAAGCGTCCTGAGCAACGTCCTCCTGATCGTCCTCATGACGGTGTTCCTCCTGGGCGAAAGGCACATGATCATCCCCAAGATCCTGAACTTCATCAGAAAGGACGATGAGGACAAACTGTCGGTCATCTGGGACAGGATCGTGCACCAGATCTCCAAGTACATCTCGATCAAGGTCTTCGTCAGCGTCCTCACCGGCGTGCTGTTCTACGTGGTGGCACTGATCGCGAAGCTTGACTTCGCTCCGCTATGGGGCGTCATGGCCGTGGTGCTGAACTTCATCCCGACGATCGGAAGCATCATCATCACCGTGCTCGTGACACTCATGTCCATAATCCAGTTCGCCCCGTCCATCGGACCCATCATCTTCGTGGGCATCAGCGCCGTCCTCATCCAGAACGTCGTGGGCAACTTCCTGGACCCCAGGCTTTCGGGCAACTCGCTGAACCTGAGCCCCTTCATCATTCTGGTGGGACTGGGACTCTTCGGCTTCATCTGGGGCATCGTGGGCATGTTCCTTGCCGTCCCGCTGCTTTCGATCCTGCAGATCATCTGCGCCAACGTCGACGCCACGAGGCCGATTGCGATGCTCATAAGCTCCGGCCGTTCCTACAAGCGGCAGACCCGCGACAGGGCGGACAAGAGACGCGCGGCGAAGAAAGGGAACTACGAGGATTTCTCCGACGACATCATGTTCCCGGACAAGAACTGACGGCCCTTTGAAAAAGGTTCAATTATTTCCATTTTCCCTCATTTTTGGTATTGACTATTTCAGTATTCATAGGCATATTGCTTATACTGTTTTCTCAGGGAGATGATGGTAGATGGGGTACAATGAGTTGACACCTTTCGAGAAGGAAATGGAACAGACCCTTCTCGAGATGAAAAGCGCGCTTCAGTCGAAGATTTCCAAGTCCGACACCGATTTCAAGAACCTTGTCGGAACCGGCGGGACCGGCGACAGCGTCGACATAGCCAGCGACGACCTCGCGTCGAAGAAGATGGAGGCCATCGGCAAGATCGATGCCGGAAAACTCAACGCCATCAACCAGGCCATCGTGAGGATCAGGAACGGCAAGTACGGCGTGTGCGCCATGTGCGGGAAGAAGATTCCCGAGGACAGGCTGCGCGCGATTCCGTACGCGCTGCTCTGCATGCCCTGCAAGAGAAAGTCCGAGAGGTAATCACCCCTCCCAATCAAGCTGAAATCTGAAATAGTCCCTTTCGTCGCCGATCAGAGTCGGCTCCTCGTGTCCGGGGTAAACCGTCGTCTCCGGGTCCAGATGGAGCAGGCGCTTGAGAGAGGCGGCTATCTTCATGTCCGAGCCTCCGGGAAGGTCGGTGCGGCCGTACGAATGTCTGAAAAGGGTGTCGCCCGAGAAGAGGACCTTGTCCTTTGTTCCGAGAAGGCAGATGGAGCCTTCCGTGTGGCCGGGCGTGTGAAGCACCGTGAACGGCCCGATCCTGTCTCCGTCGTGCAGAAGGATGTCCGGACGGGGGACCGTGCCGCCGTAGATCGCCAGTCCCGTGAATTTGAAAAAAGAACCCAGAACGTCCTTCGCATCCGAAAGAATACGTTCCGGGTCCATGTTCTCATGAGCTCCGACTGCAATCTTCGCAGAAGGATATCTGTCATGAAGGGGTGCCAGGGCACCGATGTGGTCGAAGTGACCGTGCGTGAGGATGATGTAGTCCGGATCCTTTCCGACCGTCTCAGCGACGGCCTCGTCGATTTCCTCGAAGTCGTCGCCGGGATCGATAAGGGCGGAGAAGGGTTTCTCCGGATCCGAATCATCCGTGATGATGTAGCAGTTGGTCCTAATGACCCTGCCCACCTGCACGCACTTACTGTTCATCCTTCTCCTTGCTGAAGTTCATCTTGACCTTGCGGCCGTTGTAGGTCTGTCCCGTGACAGCCTCGATGACACCTTCCGTCTTGTCGTTCCTGATGTAGACGAAGGAGTAGTTCTGCTTGTAGGCGACCGAGAGGATGTCCTCGTTGGAGAGTCCTGTCTTCTCGCAGATGAAGTCGACCAGTTCGCGTGCCGAGCCTCTGCTTGTCTTGCCTACGTTGATGTAGAAGGAAGTCGCGTTCTCCAAAGCCGGTCTGTTCTGCTGAGGTTTCTGCCTCTCCGGCTTTGCCGTCCTGCTGCTGCCACCGCCGCGTGTGACATAAAGGTACGCCAGAAGGTAACCGCGCATCATGAACGGGACATTCTTCTTCATGAGTTTCTTCATGTCCTCGAGTTCCTGCGGGTTGTTGTAGAGCTTCATCTCCTGGACGAGCTCCTGGATCTTCCGGCCCTGGTTATCTTTGATGGTTTCGGCCATTTCCGTCTCCTGAATTATCGGGTCGGTGGAAGTATATAACATTTTCGGATTTATTTGCATACGTTTTATGTGATATATTCAAACCATGTCCAACGTGAACGCCGAAATCGAAAACCAGAGACAGGCTATAGAACGGTCCCGAACCGAGCTCTCCCGGCTGTACCTCGAACTCGGGGAGGTGGCGTGCGCATGGCACGAGGCCATCAACTACGGGCCCAGCCAGGAGGCCTTCGAGAAGCTTGTCGCCCTCCAGCAGGAGAAGGCCGAGGTCGAGGGACGCATCGAGACCCTCAAGACCGCGGTGAGCGAGGTTTCCGCCGGCGGCAGGCAGATCGAGCAGACCAAGGTCACCATGAAGGAGTTGGACAAGCGCTACGCCGTTCTCATCTCCTCGCTCGGCGCCGTGGCGATCGAGAACGACAGCGCCGGCAAGCTTCCCCAGAGGCTGAAGAAATGCCTGGAGCCCATGCGCGAGTACGAGAAGAAGCTGGACAGCTATTACGCGAAATACGAGAAATACAAGGCCGCGGGGCCGGGCTTCATGGCATCGCTCTACGAGAAGAAGATGGAGAACCTGAAGGAGACGCTGGACGATGTGTTCACGGAGACCGGAAGGAAGATCTACGAGTCGGGCAACTTCCGGGAGGTTCCGGGACAGAGGGCCAAGGCGATCCTGGACGAGATGGAGCAGATCCGCTTCGCCAAGAAGAACTACAAGAACGACATCCTGGACCACAAGTCCATGATCGACGAGGCGCAGGGATCGCTGGTGAGCATCGGGGCCTTGGGCGAGGAGAACCGCAAGCTGCGCGAGCTGCAGGGCAAGTACAACGCCATCGAGGACAGGCTTTCGGACAGGTACACCGAATACGGGCAGATCCTGGCGCAGGGGATCCCGTACTGGATGGACAATCAGGCGCCGGACGAGCTCAAGCGCTGCTGCAACCGGATCATCGTGCAGACCAAGGAGATCGCACGCGGGAACCTGAACCTGGAGAACCTGATGATGGAGAAGGACATCGAGATCCACAACCTCCAGCTGGCCCAGCTGTCCGAGCAGATGAACCATCTGAACAGCCAGATACTGGCGATCGAAAACCAGAAGTCGGAGCTCCAGCAGCGTCTGGACACCGAGCTGAAATCGATCTCCGAGCTGAAGATGAAGCAGAACGAGATATCGAACAAGATAACGCAATACGAATAAACAATGGTCTGAGTGGGGACAATGATGGAAAAATTTGTGTCATTCATTGAGAAAACGGGCTTCAATCTGATTGCCGTGATAGTGGCCGCCGTGCTTGGCTACCTGATCATACGCAATCTCCTGAAGCAGTTGAAGATGGCGCTTCTGGCAAGCCGGCTGGACAACGCGCTGGTCAATTTCGTGCTGACGGTGGTGAGGTTCCTTCTGCTTCTGGCGCTGGTGCTCGTGTGCCTCTCGTCGCTGGGGATTCCCCTCAACGGAGTGGTGAGCGCCATCTCCGCCGCGACGCTGGCCGTAGGCCTAGCCCTGAAGGACATCCTGAGCAGCGTGGCCAACGGAATCATGCTGGTGCTGAACTGCCCGTTCAAGGAAGGCGACTACGTCGAGATCGGCAGCGCCGCCGGCTCGGTCAAGGAGGTCAAGCTCATGCACACGGTGCTGACCACGCCTGACAACAAGCAGGTCATGATCCCCAACTCGCAGGTGTTCGCGTCCAACATCACCAACTACTCGGCCAACGACGCAAGAAGGATCGACATCGGCGTCGATGTGGACTACAGCGAGAATCCCGAGAAGATCAGGAAGATGCTGCTTGCCGTGGCGAACAAGCATCCGCTGGTGTTCGAAGAGCCCGAGCCGTCCTGCCACTTCAACTACAGCAAGGCCTCGTCCATAAGCTTCAACGTCAGGGTCTGGTGCAAGAACAAGGACTACTGGACGGTCAACTGGGACCTCAACGAACAGCTGACCAAGACCCTGATCGACAAGGGCGTCAGCATCCCGTTCCCGCAGGTTACGGTGAGCTACAGGAAGGAGGATAAGAAATGAGCACGATCGAAAGACTTGTCAGCAGTGAAAGTTTCGACGCGATGGTCGTTTCCATCTGCTTCTGGGTGATCCTGTACGTAGTGGTGAAACTCATCACCGTGCACGCCGGAGTCGGAAACCTCCTGAAGAACGGCGACAAACGCATAGCCAAGCTCCGCAAGGCAGTCATGCACATGAGGATGCTCTGCACCTCACGCGGAGCCAAGAAGAACCTCGCCAAGAGCGTGAAGGTCCTTGACGATGTGATAAAGTACGAGAAGAAGGCCACCAGGGTGCTCACCATGTACCTCTTCGACGACCGCAACGACTTCGACGTGGCGCAGGCCAGGAACCTGGTCAAGTCCATTCCCGACGCCTGCCGCGAAGCTCTGGTCAAGCTGGCGGACAAGCAGACGGACGACCTCGGAGAGCGCTTCGACAAGATGCTCGAGGACCTCAAGACGGCCCGCGAGCTTCTCAAGAAGGCCGACATGCTCGACAAGAAGAAAGAACTTCTCAGGATGTGATATGAGACGTACAAGAACCGTTTCCGCGGCTGTCGCCATGCTCCTGTTCCTCTGTCTGCCAGTCTGGGCCACCGTCAGCGGCGGCACGTTCGGACTGAAAAGCGCGAGCACGGAGCACTTCGACATAATCTACAGGGAAAGCAGCTCCCAGACCGCCGCCATGATCTTCGACAACTGCGAGAATGTGTACTCGGACCTGGTGAAGTTCTTCGGTACGGACCCCGACATCAGGATCCCCGTCGTCATCACGTCCTCGTACAAGTCGCTCAACGCGTACTATTCGGTCTATCCGGCCAACCACATAGTGCTTTTCGACACCGTCACCTCCGTGGGCGAGCTCTCCAACTTCCCGGACACGATCCTGTGGATCTTCCGCCATGAGATGACACACGCCTTCGAGTTCAACATCAGAGGCAATTTCGTCCGCGGCGTATCGGACATCTTCGGAGACATCGTCACGCTGGCGCCGCTGCTCTTCACGTATCCCTCGCTGATCGAGGGCGGCGCGGTGCTGTTCGAGAGCCTCGAAGGCTTCGGAAGGCTCAACGACTCCTATTCCATGCAGATAGTCAGACAGGCCAAGATCGAGGGTCTCTTCCCGAGCTGGCTTGAGATCGCGGGTGCAAGGGACACCTGGCCCGGAGGATATCTGTACTACAACTTCGCCGGAGCGTTCCTGGGATATCTCTCCCTGACGTACGGCTTCGACACGGTCGCCCAGCTCTATGTCGATTTCGGAAAGCCTGGGTGGACCGACACGACGGCATCGATCATCAAGGACCACATCGGGATCTCCGTCGAGCAGGCCTGGCAGCACTTCTTCACATGGATCCCCGTTCCGTCCGATGTCACCGAGGCCGCCGACGTGGAGGCTTCGGGACTGGGCCACAACGGCAGGTACTACGACCTGAAGATCGCTTCCGACGGAAGCCTCTGGTTCTACGACGCCTCCACGTGGAGCGTCTGCAGGCTGGACAATGACCTCTCGGTCATGAACAGGGCCCTTGTTCTTCCCACCGACGAGCCTGCGTTCGACATCTCCGGCGACGGCTACAGAATCATAGTATCCTATATCACCAAGGGCCGCTCCTGCGTGAGGGTCTACGACCTTCTCAGGGACCGTCTGGTGCACAACTTCGAGTCCACGATGAAGGACAAGGACGATCCCAGAAGCGGATGCTTCGTGAAGTACGACGGAAAGGAATACATCCTCATCTACGCCAACCGCGGCCAGGAGACGTTCTTCAAGCTGTACGACGCAGAGACCTACAAGCTTGTCGAGGGGAAGACGGTTGCTCTCGGAAGGGGCGTCACGGCAAGCTCTCTCGTGCCCCTGGAAGACGGCCGCGTGGCCTTCATCCACAACCTCTCGTCGGAGGAAAGCATAGCGATCCTGGACCTCTCGGACATGTCCGTGAAGTTGGTAAGCAATCCTGACAATATTTCGATCATGTCGCTTTCCATGGGAAGCGAGGGCAAGCTGTGCTTCTGCTGGTATCCTGCAGACTCGCAGGCTCCCCACATGGGACGCTACGGAGAGCTGGCGCTGTCCGCTGAAGGCGGCTTCGAGATGCGCCTTTCCACCACCGACGTATCCGGCGGAACGGAAAGTTGCATCAGGTTCGGCGATGAAGTGGTCTTCGTATACACGGGCTTCGAGGGCAGGAAGCTTTCCAGCCTGGCCTACGACAAACTTGCCTTCGCCGATCCGGTGAGCCTTGAACTTGAGAGCGCTCCGGTGACCCGGAATGTGAATACGGAGGCGCTTCTTGCCGCTTCCTCGCGCTATCATGCCATCAAATACTTCAAGGACGGAGTCCTGGTTCCCCTGGCTCTGATAGAATCCGCATCGCTCAACACCTTTGCCTTCGGTGCCACATGGATCACTTCGGATCCCACTGAGACATACACGGAAATGCTTGCCGCGGGCGTTGCTTCCGGCAATGTGTTCGGCTCGCTGAACTTCTCGTCCGCGACCTTCATCCCGTATTCGATCTTCGCGGCCGCGGCCGTGGGAACGGGCCTTGTCCCGGAGTCGGAAGGAGGACTTGAGAAGGGAGAGTTCGTCCTGGATGCGGGAGCTTCGGCCTCGCTTGCCTTCGAGCTCAGGCACTCTGGTGAGACGATAAGCCTTTCCGACCTGTTCGAGTTCATGTTCTATGCGGCCCCCGGCTACGATGCAATGTACGAGCTGGCGAACCGTGCAACCCTCAGGTACAGCTACGCCGTGCGCACCGGTACGAACCCGTTCGATGTGAAGGGCTTCTCCGTGGCCGCCTATCTGGACAATCTGGATCCGGGCATTTCAGCCACGGTCAGGCTTCCCCGTCTGGTGGGTTGGATCTGCGAGGGACCCGATGTGACGAACTTCCCGGCAAGCTTCTCCCTGGACGCCAGCTTCCATCCGGCCTCAAGCGTGCTCGGACTGACCGCAAGTGCCGACGTGGTCCTCTACAGCCGCGAGATACAGCGCGCCATCTCCTTCCTGGGCCTGTACTTCCAGCG
>JAGABK010000060.1 GCA_017614625.1 Spirochaetales bacterium | reverse complement strand
GCATTATGTAAAGTTTGGAGCCATTTGTATTGACCGGTCCGTTTTCCGGAGCAGATACTCGTCTGCGGAGGATACTATATATGATTAGGATTACAGACCTTTTCGATCTGGAGCATACGATTGCCGCCGACTACCTCAAGGGTTTCGAATACCCGTGGGAGGCGCTCTCCGGAATCAAGCAGCTGATCATCGACCTCGGCAAACAGCTGGACCCTGCGGAGTACACAGAGATCTCCGAGAACGTCTGGGTGCACAAGAGTGCGAAGGTATTCCCTTCGGCATACATCGGCGGACCGTGCATCATCGGTCCCGAGACTGAAGTCAGGCACTGCGCCTTCGTCCGCGGCAGCGCGCTCGTAGGCAGGCATTGCGTCATCGGCAATTCCGTCGAGATCAAGAACGCGATAATCTTCGACGACTGCCAGGTCCCGCACTTCAACTACGTGGGCGACAGCATCCTGGGCTACCACGCCCATCTTGGAGCCGGATCGATCACATCGAACATCAAGGCGGACAAGAAGAACATCCTGATCCATGCGGATGAAGAGATCGTGACCGGTCTCAGGAAGGTCGGAGCCATGCTCGGCGACTGGGCCGACGTGGGTTCCAACTGCGTCCTCAACCCGGGCGTCATCATCGGAAGGCATACGAACATCTACCCCTCGTCGTGCGTGCGCGGAGTCATTCCCGCGGACAGCATCTACAAGACCGGCGGAGTGGTGGTTAAGAAGGAAGAAAGATAATCGGAGGATCAAATGGGAAGATATTTCGGAACAGACGGATTCCGCGGTGAATCCAACGTAGGTCTCACGGCAGAGCACGCATACAAGGTCGGCCGCTTTCTCGGCTGGTACTTCAGGACCCTGAGGCTTCAGAGGGGCGACACGGAAAGCCCGCGCATCGTCATAGGAAAGGACACCAGACGCTCGTGCTACATGTTCGAGTACATGCTGGCCGGCGGAATCGTCGCCTCGGGCGCAGACGTCTATCTCATGCACGTCACCACGACCCCGTCGGTGGCCTACATCGCCCATGTGGACGACTTCGACTGCGGCATCATGATCACCGCGTCCCACAACCCGTACTACGACAACGGAATCAAGGTCATCAACAAGTACGGCGAGAAGATGGAGGAGCCGGTCCTGAACCTCTGCGAGGACTACATCGACGGCAAGCTCGAGTGCTTCGGCCAGAAGTGGGACGAGATTCCCTACGCCACGCGCCACAACATCGGCCAGATGGTCGACTACGTCTCGGGAAGGAACCGCTACATCGGATATCTGATCTCGCTGTGCAAGTATTCGTTCCGTGACGTGAAGATCGGCCTGGACTGCGCGAACGGCACCACCTGGAGCATCGCCAAGGCCGTTTTCGATGCCCTGGGAGCCAAGACCTTCGTCATCAACGCCGACCCCAACGGTTTCAACATCAATGAGAATTCCGGATCCACGCACATCGAAGGGCTTCAGAAGTACGTCGTGGACAAGAACCTGGACGTCGGATTCGCCTTCGACGGAGACGCCGACCGCTGCCTTGCGGTGGACGAGAAGGGCGAGGTCGTCACCGGAGACCACATCATGTACTTCTACGGGAAATACATGAAGGAGAGAGGAAAGCTCATCGGCAACACCGTCGTCACCACTGTCATGTCCAACTTCGGTTTCTTCAAGGCCCTTGAGGAAGCGGGGATCGACTCGGTCAAGACGAAGGTCGGCGACAAGTACGTCCACGACTACATGGTCGAGCACGGCTGCAGGATCGGCGGCGAGCAGAGCGGACACATCATCTTCGCCAAGTACGCCTCCACCGGAGACGGAATCCTCACAGCCATCAAGGTCCTCGAGGTCATGATGGCCAAGAAGAAGAAACTCAGCGAGCTGGCCTCCGGCATGACGGTCTTCCCGCAGGTCCTGGAAAACGTCCGCGTAAAGGACAAGTCCACCACGATCGCCGACGAGGACGTCCAGAAGGCAGTCTCCGATGTCGCCGAGAAGCTCGGTGATTCCGGCCGCATCCTCGTCCGCGAGAGCGGAACGGAGCCTCTGATCCGCGTCATGGTCGAGGCCGAAAGCCTTGACCTCTGCAAGCAGTACGTCGATTCCGTCATTTCGGTCATCAAGAAGAAGGGCTACGCGGTCTGACGGTATGTGCGGAATTGTAGGATTCACGGGCAGGCAGCAGGCCGCCCCCATTCTGCTCGAGGGACTGAGGAAGCTCGAGTACCGCGGCTATGATTCGGCGGGCCTTGCCGTGCGCAATGCAGGCGAGCCTGCCGAAGTGGTCAAGGCCACGGGCAAGCTGGCCAACCTGATTCAGAAGACCAACGACGGGCGCGACCTGCAGGGAACCTGCGGAATAGGCCACACCCGCTGGGCAACCCACGGCGAGCCCACCAGGACCAACGCGCATCCCCACGTGAGCGGAAACTGCCGCAACTCCGGCTGCGGAACGGTGGAGTCCAACGTAGTGGGCGTGCACAACGGCATCATCGAGAACTACCAGGAGATCAAGGCCAAGCTCCTTTCCCACGGCTACACCTTCTACAGCGGCACGGACACCGAGGTGGCCATCAAGCTGATCGACTATTATTACAAAAAGTACGGATTCGGCCCCATAGACGCCCTCAACAGGACCATGGTGCGCATACGCGGCTCCTACGCCTTCGCCGTCATGTTCAAGGACTATCCGGGCGAGATCTACGTCGCCAGGAAGGACAGCCCCCTGATCGTTGGCGTGAAGGACGGAGAGACCTTCGTGGCCTCGGACGTCCCGGCGATCCTGAGCCGCACCAGGTCCGTCTACTACATGGACAACCTCCAGACGGCGCGCCTGCTTCCGGGCGAGGCCCATTTCTTCGACCTCAACGGCGACGAGATCTCGAAGGAGGTAACGGAGATCACTTTCTCCGCCGAAGCAGCGGAGAAGGGCGGTTTCCAGCACTTCATGATGAAGGAGATCCACGAGCAGCCCAAGGTCATGGCGGATACAATCCGCAGCATGGCCGGAGGCGGGGACATCGACCTGGGAATCCCGGCGGAGGAGCTCCGCGATGTCAGGCAGGTCTTCATAGTGGCCTGCGGGTCGGCCTACCATGTGGGAGTGACCGCGCAGTATGTAATCGAGGACATGACGGGTCTGCCGGTGAGGACGGAGCTTGCATCCGAGTTCAGATACAGGAACCTTCCCGTCCCCGGGGACTCGCTGTGCATCGTCATATCCCAGTCCGGAGAGACGGCGGACAGCCTTGCCGCGCTGAGGAAGGTCCGTGAGGCTGGCGTCCCGACACTGGCCGTGGTCAATGTCGTGGGCTCGTCCATAGCGCGCGAGGCCGACCATGTAATCTACACCAAGGCAGGCCCGGAGATCTCGGTTGCTACCACCAAGGCCTACAGCTGCCAGCTTGTCGCGCTGTACCTCTTCTCGGTCGGGCTGGCCTTTGCCCGCGGAAAGATAGATGCCGACGGCAGGAAGGCCCTG
>JAGABK010000059.1 GCA_017614625.1 Spirochaetales bacterium | reverse complement strand
CTCAGGATGTGCGCCATGTGGTGCAGGCAGAAGCCCTTGCTTTCGGAAAAGGCCTTGCGGAACTCAAGGTCCTGACCCCAGAGATAGGGGATGGTGAAGCAGTAGCGGTCAAGGCGTCCCTTCATGCGGCGGCAGATCAGACAGCCTTCTTCTCGGTCGGAAAGCTTGCCGTCAAGACCGGCGACGGTCTTCTTCAGGTTCTTCGCGTTCCTGAGCTCGCGCAGCGTTCCCTCAAGGCTTTCGCGTGTCTTCTGCAGGTGAGACTCCCACAGGACGGCCATTGAATTGGGGTGGCCTGACTCCACGAGCATGGCCGTGTGCTGCGGGCAGAAGCCTGTGCCGTTGACCTGCATGCGGGTCTCCGGGTTCATGACGGAGGACCCGAGGTAGAACTCAAGGCTGTCCTTCTCTGCCTGTTTCATGAGGTCGCAGATGAAGCATTCGCTCCCGCTTTTGATCCCGTCCCATACGGGGATTGTTTCGAGCTGGTATTTTGTACCCATGTCAGCGCTTCTTGAGCATCCTGTCCAGCGTGAGCTGGTCCTTGTCTTCGGTGCGGGAATCGAGGTTGCGCTTGCGCACCGGTTCGATTGTCAGGGAGTTCCTGTCGAAGTGGTAGTACTCGATGCGGTCCTCGTTGGCCACGTAGATGAGCATGTAGTTCTTCTGGACCATGAAGGACAGGGCCAGGACCAGCTCGCAGCGGCTTTCATTGCGGAACCGGATGAGCTCGTCCTGCTCGGATTCTGTGAGGTACTCGTTCCTGCAGACCACGGAGAGCAGTTGCTGGGCGCCCCTGTTGTGGACGAGGATGTCGGGATTCAGGGATTTGCCGGATTTCGCGAGAACGGGACAGAGGTCGGAATAAAGTCTGTCGTCAAGTTCCGAAAAGAGGTCTCCGAGATGAACCGCAAGGGCATGTGAGAGCGCGATCCTGTTTCTCGGCCATGCGTAGATCTGGGAATCCTTCGTTTCCAGCAGGCTGAGGGCTTTTCCGAATGTTTCAAACACCCTTATGGTCTTTCTCTTGGTATTCATGCCTGAATTGTAACAGCAAAAGGCCCGTGTGGCAAAGGATTTATCCGCACCCTCAGAGAGGCACGGAGACGAAGCCGCCGTCCGTGAGCCTCATCTGCCCGCGGAATCCCATCTCCCTGAGCATCCTCTCCGTCTCTTCGAAGGCGTAGCATATTGTGGCCGTGCTGTGCGAGTCGGAGGAAAGGATGATTGGGGTCTTCAGCTCAAGCAGGCGCCTGAGGATGAACGGCGCGGGGTACGGGCTTGTCCTGTATCCCTTGCCCATGGCTCCTGTGTTCACTTCGAAGATCTTCCCGGTGGCCGCAATCTTGTCCACGTAGCACAGGACCATGGGTTCGTACCAGCTTTCCGTCTCGTCGAAGAGGTGGTGTTTCTCGTTGAGTTTCGTGTAGATGTCTATGTGTCCGACGATGTCGAAGGGCATCTCGCGGGCGAAGGAAAGATAGTCCTCGAAGTAGTATTCAACGAGTTTTTCGGCACTTCCGAAGGATTCCAGGCAATCGTTCCACTGCTTTGCCGTGTCGTCTATGGTGAAGTGCTCACCCTTGTTCGCGAGGTAGTGGACCGACCCGATGGTGAAGTCGCACCTGGGGTCGATGACCGGACGGCCTTCGCCGAGGACGTGCGATTCGAGCTCCAGGCCTTTGTAGACCTTGATGATTCCTTCATACTTCTGTTTCACTGCTTCCAGCTCGCGGAAGTAGCCTTCCGGGTCGTGCATCTGCACGTCGTCGAAGTCCCAGCAGGTGTGGTAGTGGCCGGAGAATCCGATCGATTCGAGACCCGCGTCGACGGCTGCCCTGACCATCTCCCCGATGGTGTTCTTTCCGTCGCAGAAAGTGCTGTGCGTATGGAGGTTCGAAACGGTCGTCATGGCTTCATTCTAACCGGCAGTCCGCAGTTGTTCCAGTATCGGCGGCAGTATTGAAGAACAAATTGCGTAGTGATAATATCGGAATACCAAGAGGAATACATATGAATTTCGACCAGCGAACAGTAACATGCGGGCAGCTTCGTGCTGCGGATGCGGGAAAGACCGTTGTTCTGAACGGTTGGGTGCATCGTGACAGGAACCACGGTGCACTTCACTTCATCAATCTCAGGGACCGTTACGGAATCACCCAGGTCGTTGTGGATGACGATGCGAGTGAGGACCTGCAGAAGGTCGCTTCCGAGCTTAAGATGGAGTACTGCATCGCGGTGACCGGAACCGTCAGGCTCCGCCCGCAGAACATGATAAACGCAGACATGGACACAGGCGAGATCGAGGTCAAGGCGGAGAAGATCGCCATCCTCTCACGTTGCGCGACGCTTCCGTTTGTGATCGACGGAGACCAGGTCGTGAACGAGGACCTCAGGCTCAAGTACAGGTTCCTGGACCTGCGCAACAGCGGCATGCAGCAGCGCATCCGCCTGAGACACGAGTTCATCAAGGCCATAAGGGACTTCCTCTGCGACGAGGGTTTCTATGAGATCGAGACCCCGACCCTCATCAGGTCCACGCCCGAAGGAGCAAGGGACTTCCTTGTTCCCTCGAGGAAATATCCCGGCAAGTTCTACGCCCTTCCGCAGAGCCCGCAGCTGTACAAGCAGCTCCTGATGGTCGGCGGATTCGACAAGTACTTCCAGATCGCCCGCTGCTACAGGGACGAGGACTCCCGCGGCGACAGACAGCTTGAGTTCACACAGCTGGACCTCGAGATGAGCTTCGTCAAGCGCGACGACATCCTGGGTCTCATGGAGAACCTGTTCGGCTACGTGTTCCGCCGCGTCATGAACTACGAGCTTCCGGCCCACTTCAGAAGGATCGACTACTACGACTCCATGAACACATACGGCTGCGACAAGCCCGACCTCAGGTTCGGATGCGAGATCAGGGACATCGCCGCAATCATCGGCAAGTCCACCTTCGAGGCATACAAGGAAATCCTCGCTGCCAAGGGCTACGTCAAGGCCGTCGTCGCACCGAAGACCGAAGGCTTCGACTTCACCAGGAAGTATCTGGACGAGGTCGGCGAGGCCGCCAAGGTCTACGGAGCCAAGTTCGTCCCGTTCCTCAAGGTCGGAGCCGGAAACGCCCTTTCTGGCAGCGCCGCCAAGTTCTTCGGCGGACTCGAGAAGGAACTCTGCGACTACATGGGAGCCAAGGAAGGCGATGTGATCTTCATGGTCGCCCAGGAGTCCTGGAAGAAGTGCTGCGCCTCGGCAGGCGCCATCAGAAGCAAGCTGGGCAAGGACCTCAAGCTGATCCGCCCGGGCTTCGAGTTCTGCTGGATCGTGGACTTCCCGCTGTTCGAGTACAACGAGGACGAAGGCCACTGGGAGGCTGCCCACCACATGTTCAGCATGCCGCAGGCTAAGTACATCCCGACTCTGGAGGAGAATCCGGGCGAGGTGCGCGGAGACCTGTACGACATGGTCTGCAACGGCTACGAGTGCGCTTCGGGTTCGATCAGAATCCACGACATAGAGCTTCAGAAGAGGATCTTCAGGATCTGCAACTTCTCGGACGAGGAAGCGGAGAAGAAGTTCGGCTTCCTTCTCAACGCGTTCAAGTTCGGACCGCCGCCGCACGGAGGAATCGCTCCGGGCATCGACCGTCTGGTCATGATCATGAGCGAGCAGAACTCGATCCGCGAGGCAATCGCGTTCCCGAAGAACAGTTTCGCCGTCTCGCCCATGGACGACTGCCCGAACGACGTGGACCAGAAGCAGCTTGACGAGCTCAAGATCTGCTTCAGGACAGACGGAGCCAAGTGAGCAAGCTTTACATCGTCGCCACACCGATAGGAAACCTCGATGACATCACGGTCCGTGCGGTCGCAACCTTGCGCGAAGCAGATGTCATCGCCTGCGAGGACACAAGGCACACCCAGACCCTGCTGACGCATCTCGGAATCACGGGAAAGCGCCTCATCGCATGCCATGCGCACAACGAGGCCGCCTCCAGCCAGGGAATCGTGGGCCTTCTGTCGCAGGGACTGACGGTGGCGTACTGCTCGGACGCAGGCACGCCCGGTGTCAGCGACCCCGGGAGCCGCCTTGTCAACGCGGTCAGGAGCGCCGGCTTCGACGTGGTCCCCATCCCGGGGGCAAGCGCGTCGGTGACCCTGATCTCCGCCAGCGGCCTTGCCGGAAAGACCTTCACCTTCGAGGGCTTCCTGTCTCCCAAGAGCGGACGGCGCAAGTCCAGGCTCAAGGAGCTTCTTGCCCGAGAGGAGGCCTTCATAATCTACGAATCCCCGTTCCGCATCCTCAAGACCCTGGGCGAACTGCGCGACATTGACGACACGCGCCGTCTGGTCCTGGGCCGCGAGATGACCAAGGCCTTCGAGCAGTTCATCTGCGGCACACCGTCCGAGGTCATAGCGCAGCTTTCGGTCGTGAAGGGCGAGTTCGCCTTCGTGGTCCTTCCTCCCGACAAGGTTCGGGACGATGATTCCGAGGAAGAAGCCGAGTGATAACGAAGAAGAAGCTTCTTACCCTCGGTGAACGTACAAGACTCAGAAAGATCTCGATGATACTCCATGAGGCCGCAGTCTGTGCGAAGAACGGCGGCGAAGTGGACATTGATTATATCAATGAGATACTGCCGCTGGCCGGCTTCACGGAGGTGGAGCCGTCCATAGTCGGAGCCTCCTTGGCCTTCAGGCTGGAGGACATGAGCCAGGCCCTGCTTGCCCGCCTGGGCGCCGAGCCTTCCGACTGGGACTTCCGCGACGAAAGCGGGGAGCTGGATTCCTCCAGGCGAATCGTGCAGGACAAAGTCCTGGTTCTGGACAGGATAAGGAGTCCTTACAATGTGGGGGCCATCTTCAGAAGCGCCGAGGCCTTCGGCATCTCGAAGGT
>JAGABK010000058.1 GCA_017614625.1 Spirochaetales bacterium | reverse complement strand
TCGCTGCACGAGAGCATCCGCCGCAAGTACAATGTCAGAGGCTCGTCCAAGGCCTACGCCGTTCTGGGGCTCACCGAGAACGCCACCGAGGCCGAGATCAAGAAGGCCTACAGGAAGCTGATCCTCGAGTACCACCCCGACACCATCGCCTCCAAGGGCATGGCCGACGAGTTCAAGGAATACGCGACCAAGAAGTTCCGCGAGATACAGGAAGCCTACGAGACCATCTGCCGCGAGAGAAACATAAAATAAGGGAAATTGTCAGAACTTGATGCGGCCCCTGAAAGAGCGGGTCAGTGTCGTTCTGTCCGCATACTCCAGGTCTCCTCCGATGGGGAGTCCGGATGCAAGGCGCGTCAGGCTCAGGTCCTCGCGGTCCTTCAGGATGTGGCGGATGTACAGCGCCGTGGTGTCGCCTTCCTCCGTGGGGTTGGTGGCGATGATTATCTCCTTGAAGGAACCTTCGGCGATCCTCTTCTTCAGCTTGTCGAAGCTCAGGTTCTCCGGGCCGATCCCGTTGAGCGGGTTGATGGCTCCGCCGAGGACGTGGAAAAGACCGTTGTAGGCACCGCTGGCCTGGATGGTCAGCACGTCCTGGGGCTGTTCGACTATGCACAGCTGGGTCCTGTCCCTCACCGGGTCCGAGCAGACGGGGCAGGGGTCGTTCTCCGTGTAGGATCCGCATATGGAGCAGGGCTTCACCTTGTCCTTGATCTCTGCGATGCTCTTTGCAAGCAGGGCGTTGTATTCGCTCTGGGTGTTGATAAGGGAGAAGGCTATCCTTGAGGCGCTTTTGGGGCCGACTCCGGGGAGCCTTGAGAGAAGTTTGGCGAGATTGTCCAGTGCTGTCATAATCCTATTCCGTATTGGGCCATGGCGGAGCCGGCCTCTTCCTTGATCCTTTCCTTGACGTTGGCAAGAGCCGTGTTGACGGCCGACGTCACCATGACCTCCAGGAGCTGGGTGTTCTCGGCCTTGGCGAACTCAGGGTCGATCGTAACGCTCTCGATCTCCATGTTCCCGTTGGCCACCGCCTGGACCATGTTGCCTCCGGCATAGCCGGTGCAGCGGATCGTGGCGACCTTGGCCTTCATGGCCTCGGCCTGGCTCTTTATCTCGTTCATGTTCTTGAGAAGCTCGAAGGGGTTCATCTCATTCCTCCCTTCCGTCGAAGCAGAGTATCAGGTCGTTGATCAGGTTCTTCTGCTCATCGGACATGGACGATGTCTGCGCGACCGGTTTGGTTGCGCACGGCGTCGGTACGGGTTCCTTCTGCGGGGCAGGCTCGGCAGGAATCTCCTGCTTCGGTTCCGGTGCCGGCGCTGCGGGTGCCTCAGGTGCGGGAGAGGCCGGTGCGGCATCCTGGCTGTCCGAGAACGAAAGGATGACGTTGATGTCCGAAGCGGTCTTGTCCTTGATGGCCTTCCTTATGGTATCGATGTCCCGTAATGCGACTTGATAGAATAATTTCTGGCTGAATACAAGAACCAGGCTATTGTTGTCCAGATAGTCGATGGATACCGTTCCCTGCGGCAGGGCGTCCCCCAGGTCCTCCATGGACCATCTGCGGGAGCTTTCCTCCGCCTGTGGTGCAGTTTCTGCGGGGGCCTCTTCAACCGGGACGGCAGGGGTTTCTTCCTGTGCCGGAGCAGGTGCGGGTTCTGGTGCCGGAGCAGCTGCGGGTGCCGCCTCCGGAGCCACCGTCGGAATCTCGGCAAGGACCGGATTGAGCGGCGAGATGGTTCCGCTGACAAGGTCGTTCTTCAGGCGTGCCAGCTGCTCTATGACAGTGGCGGTCGATGCCACATAGCGCAGCCTTGAGAGCCTTGATATTGCAAGCTCCAGTTCGAAGCGCGGGTTGAGCGAATAGCGGATGTCCCTGTAGAGGGTGAGGAACATGTCCAGGGCAGCCTCGAGCTGCTCCTCGTTGTATGCTCCCAGGATGTCGGCCGGGAAGGCTGAGACCTGCTCGCCGAGGACGTTCTCGCTCTTCACGCCCTTCCTGATGAGGAGAATGGAGCGGAAGTAGTCGGTGAAATCCTTGATGATCTGCTCTATGCTGACGCCGCGTGAAAGAAGCGTGTTGACCTTGGCGATTGCCTCGGCGCCCTTCTTCTCAAGTGCGGCGTGCATGATCTCGTTCATGCGGTCGATTCCGACAAGGCCCAGCTTCTCACGGATCTTGGCAAGCGTGATCTTTCCTGCCGAGAAGGCCACGACCTGGTCGAAGAGGGTGTAGGCGTCGCGCATGGAGCCGGTGGACTCCTTGGCGATCCAGAAGAGCGCCTCGTCCTCGGCCTCGATTCCCATCTCGGAAGCGGCCTGGGCCAGAAGGCTCTTTATGGTCTCAAGCGGGATGAGCTGGAAATTGAACTGCTGGCAGCGGCTTCTGATGGTCGCCGGGACCTTCTGCGTCTCCGTTGTGGCGAAGATGAAGACCACGTACTCAGGCGGCTCCTCGATTGTCTTGAGAAGGGCGTTGAACGCGCTCTGGCTGAGCATGTGGACTTCGTCGATGATGTAGATCTTGTATCTTGACGATGTGGGAGGGAAGAGGACCTCTTCCTTTATGACCCTGACGTCGTTGACGCCTGTGTTGCTGGCTCCGTCGATCTCTATGACGTCGAGGCTGCTTCCCTTTGCTATTCCGCGGCAGTTGTCGCATTCGCCGCAGGGTTCGGCCGTGGGTCCGTTGACGCAGTTCAGGGCCTTGGCAAGGAGCCTGGCGCTTGTGGTCTTTCCGACTCCGCGCGGTCCGCTGAAGAGATAGGCATGGGCTATGCGGCACTGTTCAATGGCGTTCCGGAGCGTCGATACGACGAATTCCTGACCGACAAGGTCTTCAAAACGCTGAGGTCTTTTGCGTGTGGCGGTTACTTCGTAGGCCATGGTTCAATGATATCAGATAATCCTGTTCAAGACTACTTGAAGTTGAGGAATGTGCATGGCCGGGCATAAAAAATGGGGACAAATCACCTGCGTCTCTCCGACGTGCCACTTACCGTTGCTACCTCCCGGTCCTGGCGGGGTTGGGTGGTGCCGGCAGCGCAGAATCTGTCCCCAATTCGGAGAGAGGGGGATTCGAACCCCCGAAGGCTTTTGACCTTACACGACTTCCAATCGTGCACCTTCGACCACTCGGACATCTCTCCATGTGCGGTAAAAACATACCAGCAGAAACAGACTATACCAAAAACACGGACGGACTTCAAGAGCGGGCCAAGCAGATATCCATCCACTCGCAGTTTCCGCAGACTTCCTTCAGTTTCCCGGGGTCGATCACGTTCTCCTTCGCAAGGCAGCACAGCTCCCGCCATTGGACGGCATCCCCGTACTTCAGGCCCATTGCCTCGAGGGCGCGTCCGTCGATGGCCCTGACCTTGTCGTCCGTCTCGCAGACCCCGTCCCAGTTGTTGGGGCACGCCTTGCAGATATGGTCGCATCCGTCGGTGAGAACCACCTTGGAGCCTTCCTGTCCGAGCTCCTCCAGCGTGCGGTACATGTGCTCGACGAACTGCGGGCTGTAGCCCTTTCCCATGAAGAACTGCGCGCAAAGGGCGTGGTGGGGTCTGATCCTTTTCTCTTCCATCCTCTGTCTCCGTTTCGGATTCATCTTAAATGAAAACAGGTTTTTCGGCCACAGGCTACGCATACCATTGAATACACGGGCTGAAGCATAGTACTTTTCAAGTAGTTTGTTCTCTCGGAGGAGAATATGGCGGAGAAACAGCGCATACAGTGTGTGGACATAGTCAAGGGGCTTGCGATTCTCGTCGTGGTGGTGACCCACCTCGTGTCGTCCCAGGCGGCGTCCGACTTCATAACAAGGTTCTTCGGCGGCCTCATGGGCGTGTTCTTCATGCTCTCGAGCTACTTCTACAAACCCGGCAAGGGCTATCTGAACAACGTGAGGAAGAGATTCTTCCAGATCATCATACCGTTCCTTGTCTACAATCTCGTGGTCGTTGTCCTCTGCTGGATCTACGAGTCGATCAAATGCCCCGAGTACGGCTTCCTTTCCTATCTTCAGGCCTACTGGAAGAGGATAATCGATTCAGGTTCCCTGTCGGTGATCCAGAGCGCAGGCGGTCCTCCGCGCGGAGTGAGAGCCGGATCGATCGCGACCATGGCCATCGTGCCGTCCTGGTTCCTCAACAGGATGTTCTTCAGCGAGCTGATCTTCTTCGCCGTCGCCGACTGGGCCCTCAAGGACGTCAGGCGCATCGCGGCATCGATCTTCGCACTGCTTACGGTCACCGTCCTCTACTACCAGTTCGTTCCCGTCCACGCCCCGCTGATGCTCGACAACTGCTTCGCGATCGCGGCGATCATGCTGTTCGGCGCCTACATGAGGCAGATCGACCTTGCGACATTCATCGAGCAGCGCAAGTGGGACAGGAAGAAGATAATCGTCACCGCAGTGTTCGCAGCACTCTACATCGCCGCAGGATTCTTCCTTACCGATTTCTTCGGCAAGGGCCTCATCATGGGACAGTTCGGAACGGCCGGAAGCCTTTCGGTGTACATCTGGTTCCTCTGCCAGGTGATCTTCTTCTACACGATGCTCTTCCTGGGCACGCTGATCGCGCATGTCCCGTTCCTTTCGGCGCCGCTGAAGCTGATCGGACGCCACACGCTGATGATCCTTCTGTTCCACATGTTCTTCGGAAGCGTGGTCAAGACGGTCCTGGCCTTCGCCTTCGGCTATGAGAGCGCACCCGTCTGGGTCTCCATCGCCGGCGTCGTCCTCTCCGTCCTGTTCTCCCTCTGCCTTTCTCTGCTGAGGGACAGGGCAAAGACCTGCCTCGCGGCAAGGAAGGAAGCGAAATGAAAAAGAAGCACCTTTTCTCCGGAAACATCTGCACGAGCTTTCCCGACAGACCTGCCGTCGTCGGAGACGGTTTCTCCGTCAGCTATGCAGAGCTCAACCACTCGATAGCCGCCTTCAGCAAGGTCCTTTCGGACAAGGGCGTGAAGAAGGGCACCCGCGTGGCCCTGTGGGGCTATAACAGCGCCAACTGGCTCATCTCGTTCTTCGCCATCGTCAGGGCGGGAGGAACGGCAGTCCTTCTGAACTACAGCGCCGAGACGGAGGATGCGGCGGACCTTCTGCGCATGAGCGCCACGAGCCATATCATCTGCGGCGACAACGCCCAGACCAGGGGCGGAGCCGACGTCATGGGAAAACTCGCGAAGCTCTCCGGCATTGACGAAGCATGTTGCATAGACATAAGGGGCGGCTCGGTCGACCTCTGCGCTTCGCTGAAAGACGCACCCGAAGGGCCCGAGGTCCTGGGAGAGGACGAGACCGGCATGACGTCCGTCATAATCTTCACCTCGGGAACCACGTCCAAGCCCAAGGCCGTCCAGAACTCGCAGCTTGCCATAAGCACGAACTCCGATGCGTTCCTTGCCGGAATAGGAGAGGCCGCCGGAAGCGGAATCTGCATCGCCGTTCCGCTGTTCCACATCCTGGGGCTTCTGATGAGCTACTCGTACCTGCGCATCGGAGCCACCATATGCCTTCCGGCGAACTACAAGCCGCAGACGCTGGCTGAAGCCATCGGCACCTACGGAATCTCCGACATGGCCGCAGTCGGGGCCATCTACCTGAGCCTGGTGGACTACAAGGACTTCGCCGAGACCGTCGTGCCGCACATCCACCTGTGCATGATCGCCGGCGGCATGTCCACCCCGGTCCAGATGATGCGCCTCGAGCTGGATTTCGCCAACGCCATCTTCATCAACATGTACGGCCAGAGCGAGGTTGCTCCAATCTCCATGGTCAGACCTTCGGACCTGGTCGAGAAAAGGGCTCAGACGGTCGGATGTCCCGTCGACGGCCTGGAAGTGAGGATACACGACGAAAAGAGGGGTTTCCTCCCGCAGGGAGACGTGGGTGAGGTAGTCGCAAGAGGCGCAGGCCTGATGAACGGATACTACGGCCTTCCCAGGGACAAGCAGCCCGTCGACGACGACGGATGGATCCACACGGGAGACCTGGGATACTTCGATCTGGACGGATTCCTGCATCTGGCCGGAAGGATCAAGGACATAATCATCAGAGGCGGAGAGAACATCTCCCCGTCGGAGATCGAGCAGGCCCTGGTCCAGCTTCCGTACATCAAGGACGCCAAGGTCATGGGCGCGCCGCATCCGATCTTCGGAGAGAGCGTCGAGGCCTGCGTCACCACCACAGGAAAGGACAGCTCCGTAACGGAAGAGACGGTCAAGACCGAGTTGAAGGACAAGCTGGCCCGCTTCAAGATTCCCTCGCATGTATTCTTCTACGACAGCTTCCCGCTGAACGTGAACGGAAAGATAGACCAGAGGACGCTCCATGCGGACATGCTCACAAAGGTGAGGGCGATCTACATAGACGAGGAGCTTGCCGGCGGCGTGAAGGTCTTCGACCTGATCGTGAAGAACAGCCGCTACGCCATCGTCCCGGTCACAAGGATGGTCAGCGGACTTGCGGACCACATCGGCTTCAGCAGGAAGAAGGTCCAGGAGATCTGCCTTGCCGTGGAGGAGATGCTCACGGAGAGAATAGAGGACGCGTATTCTGCGGTCGGAGACATCAACGTGCGCGTGACGCTTCTGCCGGAATGGCTGAGGGTCTCGTTCTCGGACACCGGCGCGGAGTATGTGATAGACAAGCGTCTGGACACGTCCATGAGCGCCAAGATCATCCTGGCGACGGTCGACAACTTCCACACCGACCGCATGAAGGAAAAGCCCGTCTACTGCATGGACTTCCTTTACAAGTCGGATCTCAACATCAGGGAATTCCTCATGAAGGAGGAGCAGCAGGAATAAGGGCTGCTCCGTCCCGTCCGGGTTCCGGCCACAGAACTTCTATCGGTTCGCGTTTGGCTGTATAATCCCTGACAGAGGTATTGAAAACGGGCAGAGTCACAAAGATTGTTCTGGCGTCGGCGTTTCTTCTGATTGCCGTTCTGAGTACGGCTACGGCGCAGTCCCTCCGGGAAAACAGCGGTTTCAGGGCGGAGCTTACGGACCTGACGCCGAACACATCCATAAAAAAGTACGGGAACCTCATCACAACCTATGGAATAGCCTCAAAGAAGACCAATGAGGATAATTCTTGGTATTGGGTCGCAAATGAGGGCATCGAACTGCCCGTGGAGTTCCTTTTCACCATGTCCGGGAAAGTCCGTTTCCGGCCGCTTTCCCCGGATTCATCTCAATCCAGGGACTCGTGGATGAAGTATGCCCTGATGCTGTTTTCCGTTATCAGAACCGATTCCTGATTGAAAAACGCACACAGGTCCTTCGCAATCTCATTGACGGTTTCCTGTTCGACTCCTATCAGAACCAGGACAAGGGACGTCTCGTTCGTGTATTCACCGTTTTCATGGAAATATCCGCCTTCCTCGACGGAAAAGGAGAACGGGGTGCGATATGCGAAACAGACTTTCTTCAGGATGCTTATGTATGTGTTCGTTTCGAATATCTGCTTCTTTGTGACTGAATCGTTCAGTCCTATGTAAATCCTTGTCTCTGTCATTGCGCCACCTCCTGATTCGCTTTCAATATTGGAAGCTTTTTCCGGCATGTTCCGGATTCTCCTCTGCGGATTCCGGTATGAATGATAACAGATTTGCCGAAAGCAAGAAACGGCATCCTTTATGATCAACAGGCAAAAGGACAAAGAAAAACCCTTGCCGGTATTTCTCCAGGCAAGGGCTTGTTCACGAGGCTGGGAAGATTCGAACTTCTGACCCTCAGATCCGCAATCTGATGCTCTATCCAAGCTGAGCTACAACCTCATTT
>JAGABK010000057.1 GCA_017614625.1 Spirochaetales bacterium | reverse complement strand
GCTGCCGGAGCTCTGCCCGAATGAGCAGCCCGAGGCCGTCAGGATGCTGAAGAACGCGCTGAAGAAGCACGGTCTGAACATCCTCAACGGAGCCAAGGTCCTTTCCGTCAACGACGAACCCAACGGGCTTTCCGTTTCCTATGAGAAGGGCGGAAAGCAGGAGAAGGTCGGCGCCGACAAGGTCCTCATGGCCATAGGAAGACGCCCGGTCCTCGCCGGAATCGATGCCGCGGAGCTGGGTCTGGAGCTTGCTCCCAGGAACTACATCAAGGTCGACCAGTACCAGCAGACGAACCTCAAGGGCGTGTACGCCATAGGCGACGTCGCCGGAGGCTTCCAGCTCGCCCATGCCGCATACGCCGAAGGCGAGACCGCGCTGGCCTCGATCCTGGGCGAGAAGAAGCCCCTGGATGTCTCGGTCATGCCCAGGTGCATCTACACCATCCCGTGCTTCGCGGCGGTGGGAATGACGACGGAGAAGGCCAAGGAGGCCGGTTACGAGCCGGTTCTCGGTTCGTTCAGCTACGAGGGCAACGGAATGGCCCTTGCCGAAGGCGCGGGCGGAATGACCTACGCGATAATGGACAAGGCCTCCGGAAAGACCCTGGGCTTCCAGATTGTGGGAGAGAACTCCTCCGAGCTGATCGCAGCCGCCGCTGAGGCGGTGAAGTCCGGAAAGACCGCAGCCGAGTGGGAGACCACCGTAGTAGCCCATCCGTCGCTTGCCGAGATGCTCAAGGAAGCGGCGCTGGACGCGTTCGGCAAGGCGGTGCACAAACTCTGATTTCAAAAGGAAGGTTCACGTGAAGGACGTAACAAGGATCTACATCATACGCCACGGCGAGACGGACAACAACAAGCTGCACAGGTTCATCGGCAGCACGGACCATCCCCTGAACGAAAGGGGACAGGCCCAGGCAGCCAGCCTGAAGGCTCCGTTCTCGAAGATACATGTGGACCGGATATACGCAAGTCCCCTCAAGCGGACGATGATGACCGCCGAGGGGGTCCGCGCCGACCGCGACATACCGGTCATAAAGGTCCCCGGGATCCGGGAGATCGAGTGCGGACAGTGGGAAGGTCTCAACCGTCAGGAGATCGAGGAGCGCTGGCCCGGGCAGATAGACCTGTGGCAGTTCCATCCTGCGAAGCTCCACATGGAGGGCGGCGAAACGCTTGCCCAGGTCCAGAGGCGTGCGGTGGAGGCCTTCCTCGACATAGTCGAGAAGGAGAGGGGGAATTCGGTGGCCGTGGTCTCCCACATGCTCACCATCCAGCTCATCATGTGCGGCCTCCTGGGCATCGACATCGACGAGGTCTGGCGCATGGTCCAGCTTGAGAACACGTCCATAACATCAATGGACTTCTACCCGGACAACACCTTCGAGGTCGTCAAATGGGGCGAGGCCGGACATCTGCCGGTAGAGCTCACCAACGCGTCGGTCAAGATTGCGGGCTTCACCAAGAACGAGGCCCCGAAGTACGACGTGGCGGTCGTCGAGGGCAAGCACGACATCGCATGGAAACGCGAGGGGGTCTTATGAGCAGGTACATCATCGCCATCGACCAGAGCACGCAGGGAACCAAGGCCATGATCATCGACGACGGCGGAAAGGTCGTCGCATCCACGAGCCGCCCGCACAGGCAGATAATCACGCCGCAGGGCTGGGTCGAGCACGATCCCGAGGAGATCGCCGCCAACCTCATGGCGATGGTGAAGGAGATGGTGCTCTCCAGCGGTCTGGACAGGAAGGACATCGCGGGCGTGGGAGTTGCCAACCAGCGCGAGACGGTCGCCGTATGGAACCGCAAGACCGGAAAGCCCGTGTACAACGCCATTGTCTGGCAGTGCAACAGGGCCACGGAGCAGTGCGCGCGCATTGAGAAGGCCGGCAAGGCCGATTTCGTCCGGGAGACGACGGGACTGAAGCTCTCGCCGTTCTTCTCCGGCCCCAAGGTGGCCTGGATCCTGGACAACGTGCCCGGAGCGCGTGAGGCTGCAGAGCGCGGCGAACTCGCATGCGGAACCATGGACTGCTGGGTCATCTGGACCCTGACGAAGGGTCAGGTGCACCGCTCCGATTTCTCCAACTGCTCGCGCATGATGCTCATGGACCTGAAGAAGCTGTGCTGGTCTCCCGAGGTCTGCTCGCTCTTCGGAATCCCCATGTCGATGCTTCCCGAGATCTGCGATTCGGACGCGCTTTTCGGCTGGACCGATTTCGACGGCCTGCTTGACAAGCCCGTCCCGATCCACGGCGACGCCGGCGACTCGCACGCCTGCCTCTACGCCCAGGGATGCTTCGAGAAGGGTTCCGTCTCTGCCGGATGCGGCACGGGAACGTGCGTGATAATGAACATAGGCGACAGGTTCGTCCTCTCGGACAACGGGCTCCTCACTTCCATAGCCTGGAAGACGAAGGAAGGCCTGCGCTACGCATACGACGGGGTCATCAACTACTCCGGAGCCGTGATCACATGGCTCTACAAGGACCTCGGGCTTGTCTCCTCTCCCGCCGAGACGGAGAAGCTTGCCCTGGAGGCCGATCCCAACGACAGGACCATCCTGGTTCCGGCCTTCACCGGAATAGGCGCCCCGTACTGGTCCAACGAGTCCAACGGGGTCTTCTGGGGCATGTCCAGGACCACCAGGAGGGCCGAGCTCGTCAAGGCCGGCCTGGAGAGCATGGACTTCCAGATTGCCGATGTCATCAAGGCCATGGAGCAGGACAGCGGATCGAAGGTCCCGTACATCTGCTGCAGCGGAGGACCTGCCAAGAACAACTACCTGATGCAGTTTCTCGGCGACATGATGGACAGCACTGTCCTTGTCCCGTCCAACGAGGAGATGACCTGTCTCGGAGCCGCCATCCTTGCCGGAAAGGCTCTGGGAATCATGGACCTTTCGGTCATCGAGAAGGCCTACACGAGAAGGAAATACACATCCTCCATGCCGGAGGAGATGAGAAAAGAGAAGCAGCAGAGATGGAATCTTGCCGTAAAGCAGACTCTCTGCAGATAAGTTTGGAGGTTTTAGAATGTCGAAGCTTCTTGAAGGGAAAGTAGCGGTAGTCACGGGTTCCGGACGCGGAATCGGCGAAGCCAT
>JAGABK010000056.1 GCA_017614625.1 Spirochaetales bacterium | reverse complement strand
TGGGCTCCGACACAGGTGGTTCTGGCAAAAGAGAGCAGAGACTGAAGGATCTTGAGAAAGAGGAGGCTCGCCTCGACGCTCTCATCAAGGGCGTAAAGGAGCGTCTGAAAGACCCGGAGATTTCTTCAGGCAATCTGTTCAACGGACTCACCCAAGGATTGCAAGGTCTGATGGGCGCGTACACCGCCGCTTCTGGCATCATGGCCAAGTTCGGAGCGGACGAGAAGGACCTCCAGCGAGTCCAAACGAACCTACAAGCATCCATGTCCATGCTCATGGGCATCCAGCAGGTCTACAACGCCTTGCAAATGGAGTCCGCATTTCGCACCCAGGTCCTCGACAAGGTCATGCTTGCGTTGTCAAAGACTTACAAGAAGGTCGCCGCTTCGTCCTTGCTCATGAAGGTAGGTGTCGGGACTCTGATTGTTGGTCTTATCGCTGGAATTGCTGCATTGATGGTGCATCTGTCCAAGTACCAGAAAAAGCAGGAGGATCTGAACAAGGTCGCGAAGAACACCGCTTCCGGTGTAGCGGAGCAGATCGTTGCATACCGCTCGCTCCAGCGACAGTGGAAAGAGGCCAACGGCGACCTGAAGAAGCAGAACCAGATTCTGAAGGACAGCAAGTGGGAGAAACTCAGCATGGACATCAAGGGCGTCAACGGCGCACAGAAGGTCCTTGTCGACAACTCCCAGACGGTCATCGACGCTCTCATGGCGGAGGCCGAGGCGCAAGCGCTGTATGGACTGGCCGTCGAGAAGGCGGAGAAGGCCGCGAAGAAGCATTACGAGGCGGAACAGCTCCGGAACAAGAACAAAGAGGGTAGATACTCTTTCTGGGACTATCTGAAAGGAAGTTTCGCGGCGGGGCCGAACGCCAGCGCCCAGAGCATCAACGCCATGACCGGCAACCTCGTGGAAGCGAAGGCACAACGGAAAGACGAGAAGGCGGAAGAGGCCGAGAACGAGATGGAGGAATTCCTCAAGCTCATGGAGCAGAGAAGGGCTCAGGCGCGGGCTGGAGGACTCAATGTCGAAGATGACGAGGCCCTGAAAAACGCCGGTCGGAGAGTAGCTGACCTGTTGAAAGACCAGGCTCGGGAACGCGAAAGGCTGGAGAAAGACCTGGAATTCGACATCCGCCAGAAGCGCATCGAGGCGATGAAGGAAAGCTCCGCGAAGGAACTTGCCCAGATGTCCCTCGATCATGACAAGGAGATGGAATCCTTGAAGCGTCAGCGGGAGGACCGACTGAAGCAGCTCCAGGATGAGCAGATGGCAAGGCAGAAGGCGGCAAACCCGAACCTGAAGGACTACCAGCTCGGATCGAACATAAAGGAACTGCCGGAACAGGAGGCCAAGATGTACGCCGAGCAGGAGAAGCTGCTCAACGAGGCGTACCAGCGGTCCACGGCCGACCTGCTCCTCAAGTATGACTCCCTCGCGACCCAGAGAGCCGACCTCGAACGGAAGTGGGAGGAGACCATCGGGGCGACGACCGACGAGCGCATCAAGAAGATTCTGGAAAAGGAACGCAACCTCGAACTGGCCCAGTTCGACGAGCAAGCGGTCGAACAGTTCGGCACGAAGTCCCAGAAGTACAAGGCGATGAAAGCCAGGATGGATGCCGAGGTGGACGCCCTCGTGGACGACATGCAGAAGAAGATCGCGGCGGCGGCAAATGAAGTGGAACTGGCCGAGTTCCTGTTCGGTGATGCATCGTCCTACAACAACCTCGCTCAAGCGAAGGAGGCCGTTACCGCCATCTACGAGGCCCGCATCAAGCAGGCACAAGCCGAGGAGGATGTCGTCAAGGAGCAGCAGCTCCAGCGGGAGCTAGCGCAGCAACTCCTCGAGCTACAGAAACAGTACAGCGCGACATTCGCGCTCATCTACGCCGATGCCCAGAAACTGACGACCAACCAACTCCAGAAGGCCATCGAGGCCACACAGGAAGCCATCAAAGAAGCGGCCAACTCCGGCGATATCCAGGCACTCACGGACCTTTACGAACGCCTACGCGAGCAGATGAACGTCATGGGAGACCGTGAGCGCGGATGGGGCTTCTCGGGCATGATAAGCGGGGCGAACCGGCTCCAGGACGCAGACTTCAAGAGGATGCAAGCCGAGGCTCTGTCGGCCATCGACGCGGACATGTTTGCCGAGGAGATCAAGCGACTGATGGAGGATGCGATCAACGATGACGAGCAGGGATGGGCGGCAATCAATAAGGGCGCACAGGAAGTCAAGGACACGCTCGGTGGGATCGGCGAGATGCTACAGTCCTTCGGAGACGACACCGAAGGCTGGGCGAAGGCGCTCTATGAAGTCGGAGGATTCCTGACGGGCCTTTCGTCCGGGCTGGAGAATATCGAGACGGCGTTCAGCAAGACCGCAAGCGCTGGTGACAAGATATCCGTCGCCGTGTCCGGTACTGTCGAGCTGCTGTCGATGGTGGGCCGGTCCGTCGCGGAGAACAGGAAGGCGCAGGAGGCATGGAACAAGACCATCGACGAGAGCCAGCAGAAACTCCGGATGCTGAAACTCGATGCGCTCGACTACAAGCAGCAGAACATCTTCGGGGTGGAGAACCCATACAAGAAGGCAATCGACGGAGCCACGCAGTACGCGGCCGCTATGGGCGAGCTGTCCAAGATGACCGCCAAACTCAACGAGGGCCAGGTCCAGACCGGGACGAAGAAAGCCGTCGACTGGCAGAACGTCGGAAAGGGTGCGACCAAGGGTCTGACCGCTGGAGCGGCTGTCGGCTCGTTCTTCGGGCCGTGGGGTACGGCCATAGGTGCGGCCATAGGTGCCGGAATCGGGGCTATCGCCGGTGCGCTTTCCACAAAGACCGTCCCTGTGTTTGAATCCCTGAAGAGTCAGTACGGTGAACTGTTCAACCCGGACACCTATGAGCTGAACGAGAAACTCGTCGCCGATTACGACAAGCTAGACGAGGATACCAAGAAGATCGTCGACAACTGGGAGGAGATCAAGAACAAGGCGCAGGAGGCCGAGGAGCAGATGCGCCAGACATTCTCCGATCTAGCCGGAGACATCGGAACACAACTGTCGGATGCCCTTGTCGAAGCCTTCCGAAACGGGGACCTCTATTCCGCCATCGACGACTTCCACAAGAAGATGACCGACACGATTGAGGACATTCTTGAACAGCTCGTTTTCTCTGCCACCTTCGGTGCCATGTTCGACGAGTTGGAGGACCGGATGATGAAGTCATTCGGCGTGGGCGGCGACGGAGACATCGTCGATGACCTGACCTGGTTGGAAAACGAGTATCCGAGGTTGCTCGGCCAGTATGAGGATGCCATGAACCAGGTGAAGAAGTCCATGGACAAACTTGGATACGATGTATGGTCCCAGGAACCCGAACAGAGAACCGCGAAAACCAAGTCGGCCCTCGGCGCGTCGCAGGATTCTGTGGACGAGAGCAATGCGAGGCTCACGACCATCCAAGCACATACCTACGAACTGAATGAGAACGTGAAGAAGCTGGTCGCTGCTGCAGGCGCGGGAGTGTCGGAGGCCATCCTCCCTTCTTTCCCGGCAATGGAAATGCCTGTCGTGAGGGACTACACCGAAGAGCTCCTTCGAATCCGCGAGGACCTGGGCACTCTCGCACAAAACGACGACCGTTTCATGGCCGCCCTCGCTGAACTCCAGGGAACGGCGGACGGGATACGCTCATCGTCCGAGCAGGTCAGCGGGAACACGCAGGAAAGCATGGCGCTGGCCGGCCGGATCAGGAGCGCACTTGATATGGTTGTGGATAGCGGGGTAAAGATGAAATGAGGACGAGCAATGTCATAATTGACGGCGTGGACATCTTTGATGCCTACGAGGCCATCATCGTCAAGGACGGCTACCGGGAATTGTTCCAGTGGCCGACCCTGAAGCCCGTTTCCGGGAACGACTGGCAGGAACACGACGGATTTGAGCCGGATCTCTCCGACCCGAGGCTGGACTCCCGTGAGCTGACGATAACATTCGGGTGCAAGGGTGGCGCGTCAAAAATCGGGGAGTTTTACAACTTCCTACTCTCCAAGCCCGTGATGACTTACTCGT
>JAGABK010000055.1 GCA_017614625.1 Spirochaetales bacterium | reverse complement strand
GAGCGCGTGGACGACACGGCCGGCTGCTACGTGGTTCCGGCCTTCACCGGCCTGGGCGCCCCCTACTGGAAGCAGGACGCCAGGGGCCTTGTCGTCGGACTGACGCGCGGCTGCAGCAGGGCCAACTTCATCAGGGCCACGCTCGAGTCGCTGGCCTACCAGAGCTACGACATCGCCAAGTCCATGGAGCAGGACGCAGGACTGAAGATCAACAGCCTGCGCGTGGACGGAGGCGCCAGCGCCAACGACTTCCTCATGCAGTTCCAGAGCGACATCCTCGACTCGGAGGTCGTGCGCCCCAAGTGCATCGAGACCACAGCCCTCGGAGCCGCGTACCTGGCCGGCCTTGCCACGGGCTACTGGGAGAACAAGGAAGACATCCGCAAGAACTGGGGCGTTGACCGCAAGTTCGAGCCGCAGATGAGCGCTGAAAGACGCGAGAAGGCAATCGGCGGCTGGAAGAAGGCCGTCAAGACCGCGATCTTCTGGGCGGAGAACTGAAGACTGCACATGGAATTACCCAACAAACACACACAGGAGCTGACCGTTCCTCCGAGCGGCTGCGACTTCGAGGGCAAGCTGGGCGTCTACGAGACGTTCAGGACCTTCATGGACCTGGCCAACACGCACGCGGAAAAACTCGGCGTGGACCAGATGACGCTGATGGACAAGGGCCTCTTCTGGCTGACGGTCAAGACGCGCATACGTTTCTTCAGAAAGGCCTCCATGGCCGAGCGCCTGAAGGCCGAGACCTGGCCGCTTGCCCCGCTGTCGCTTCGCACCGACAGATGCTACAGGCTTTCCGATGAGAACGGCCCTGTGGCCGAAGGGCGCACCGAATGGGCGGTCCTGGACATCAGGAGCGGCCGGCTCGCCAACATCCCTTCCCTGTTTCCTTCGGACCTTCAGTACAACGAGGACCGTGTCTCGATAGAGGACTTTCTCAGGATAAATGCCCCGGAGGGGGACATCGACCTGAAGGGAACGTACAAGGTCACGTCGTCGGACATCGACATGGGGATGCACATGAACAACGCCGCCTACGTGCGGGCGATACTGGGTTTTTTCACGGTGGAGGAGCTTCGGGCCATGGAGATCCGGGAGATGACGGTGGTCTTCAAGGCGTCGGCCCATGAGGGGGATGAGCTTGGGATGAGGGTGAAAAAGTCGGACGGGGAGCTGGACTGCGCCTTGGTGCTGCCGGACGGAAAACCGGCGGTTCTGGCGAGGATCGTCTGCTGAAAACCGCGATGCAACGCACTCTGTGCGCAAAAAGCAACCGGTAGTTGACACAATTCCATGTACGGTTTGTAGAATGCAACCGGGGGAAGACCTACCATGGAGACACCTGATGCGGCAAAGGCCGGTGCGGACGGCACGGCACGGCGGCATCGGTAAAGGAGCTGACATGATTCTTTCGGACAAAATCATCAATCTTAGGAAAAAGGCCGGCTGGTCCCAGGAGGAACTTGCCGAGCAGCTCGGTGTCTCGAGACAATCCGTTTCGAAATGGGAGAGCGCGCAGTCGATTCCCGACATGGACAAGATAGTCAAGATGAGTTCGTTGTTCTCGGTATCCACCGACTACCTGCTCAAGGACGAGATCGGCGAGGACGAGGCGGCCCCTCAGGTCGATTCCTCTTCGGAGCCTGGCCTCAGGCGCGTGAGCATGGAGGAAGCCTCCGAGTACATGGGATACAGGAAGGAAGCGGCACCCCGCATGGCCTTCAGCACGATGCTGTGCGTGGCCTCCCCGATCATGCTGATCCTCCTGTGCGGCCTTTCGGACGCAGGGAAGATCATGGAGAACGTGGCCGTGGGCGCGGGCCTGTGCGTCATGATGGTCATGGTCGCGGTCGCTGTCCTGGGCTTCATCAGAAGCGGTTCTGCCTCGGCGCGCTTTGCATTCCTCGAGAAAGAGGCCTTCGAGACCGAGTACGGCGTGACCGGCCTTGTCAGGAAGAGAAAGGAGGAGTTCCGCGAGACCTACACCAGGGTCAACTCGATCTGCACGGTGATCTGCATCCTTTCGGTCCTTCCCCTCTTCATCTCGATCATCCTGAACGCGAGCGACTTCATGTACATCGTCTCGATCTGCGTGCTCCTGGCCGTCGTCTCTGCTGCCACATACGGATTCGTCAGAGTCGGCACCGTCATGGCATCCTACGACAAGCTTCTTGAGGAAGGCGAATATACGAAGGAGAACAAGGCCAATGCTGGCGGCTCGGCCGGTTTCAGCACGGTCTACTGGCTCGTCATCACCGCGGCCTTCCTCATCATGAACTTCACGGGCGTGCGCGATGCATGGATCATCTGGCCGGTGGCGGGCGTGCTGTTCGCAGCCATCCGCATCATCTTCAGGGCGATCTTCAAGAGGTAAGGCATGGAGGACCGGATGGAAGACAGGAAGACTTCTGACATGATAAGCGCGGTCGCCGCGGGCTTCGGCCTGGGGCGGCCCTCCTCTGTCATAGAGGTCAAGGCCGGCAAGATCAACAGCACCTACATGGTGTCCTGTCCTGCCGGCTCCGGGTCAGTCTCGGGGTCCGGCTCCTGTTCCGGCTCCGTCTCCGGCTCCTTCGCCGGTTCGGGCGACTACATCTTCCAGAAGGTCAACACCTCCGTCTTCCGCGAGCCGCGCAAGGTCATGCACAACATAGCGGCGGTCGCCTCGCACATGAGGACGCACCATCCGGACATAGCATGCCCTTCGTTCCTTGCGGCCGCTGACGGAAAGAATTTCCTAGAGACCGGCGACGGCTTCTGGCGCGTCTGCCCGCTCATAGAGTCTGAGACTTTCCTGAACACGACGGATACGGCCGTTGTCAGGAAGCACGGGGCGGCCTTCGGAAGCTTCCTCAGAAGCCTTTCGGACATGGATCCGGCCCTTCTCGAGACGACGATCCCCGACTTCCACAACACCACGCTGCGCTTCGCCGGACTTGAGAGCGATTTCGGGAACGATGTCCTGAAACGCGCCTCAGGCTGTGAAAAAGAGGTCCATTACGTGCTTTCGATGCGCGATAAGGCCTGCATCCTGGACAGACTGCATTCGGAAGGACGCCTTCCTCTTCGCGTGGTCCACAACGACACAAAGCTGAGCAACGTCCTTTTCGACAAAGCCGGCGGAAAGCCGCTCTGCATCATAGACCTGGACACCGTCATGCCCGGCCTTGCCGGCCACGACTTCGGTGATTCGATCCGCTCGTGCACCAACGCCGCAGGCTCCTCCTGCACGGACTATGAGCGGATATGCATGGATATGGATCTGTTCCGTGCCTACACCGAGGGCTTCCTCTCCCGCGCTGCTGCCTGCCTGACACAGGAGGAGATCTCGACCCTCGCCGACAGCGCCCTGGTCCTTGCCCTTGAGCAGGCGGCGCGCTATCTCGACGACTACCTTACAGGCGACACCTACTTCCGCACGGACCATGAGGGCCAGAACCTCGAGCGCGCCAGAAACCAGATTGCCCTTGCCAAGGACATGGACCGCAAGATGCCGCAGATGAAAAACATCGTAGAGGAGATTTCCCGTGGAATCATGTCCGTCCGTTGAGAAGACCCTTCAGCAGAAGCTCAGAGCACTCTGCCCCGCCCTCGTGCTGGCCTCGCAGTCGCCCAACCGTCTGCGCCTCCTGCGAGACGCCGGAATCGAGGTGACTCCCTGCCCGCAGGACATCTGCGAGATCTGCGGAAGCAGCGACCCGGAGACCGTTGTCAGGACCCTCTCGCGCCAGAAGCTCGAGAGCTATCTCGCCTGCCCCTCCTTCAGGCCGGACGTCCCCGCCGTGGCGGTGGACACCCTGGTTTGCCTTGACGGAAAGCTGCTTGGAAAACCCGCGGACGAGGCCGAGGCGCATGAGATGCTGTCCCGCCTCTCCGGACGCACCCACGAGGTCTTCTCCGGGATGAGCGTGTACAGGCCGGGTTCGGGAAATTGTATGACGGTCTGTGATGTGTCGTACGTAAAGTTCAAACCGCTTACGGAAAATGACATACGCTGGTATATCTCAACGGGCGACCCCGTCGGGGCGGCGGGAGCCTACAAGATCCAGAGAAACGGATTTGAACTCATCGAGAGCATAAGCGGGAGCGTCTCGAACATAATCGGCCTTCCCATGGAGATGCTTGCGGACATCATGGCGCAGTGACGCCTCGGGGCCGGGGCCGGGAACGACTCATGGGCCGGGGCCGCGCGAATTCAGATTATCTCAGATGAACAGCTCAAGGATGAAGACCAGGACGCAGCAGGCGGCCGACACCGTTATCATGTTGGCCCCTATCCATGCAAGCACGAGGCCCGCGATCAGGGCTATGGCTCCCGCAACGGGACTGGCGGTGGCGTGGACGATTGCCGGGAAGGTCATGACCGCAAGCGTCACGTAAGGCACGTAGAAGAAGAACGAGCGCAGGAAGCGGTTCTTCACCGGGCGGCGGAACAGAAGAAGCGGCAGGATCCTGATGCAGGCGGTGATGAGGCACATTCCGATGATGTAGATGTATGCGTTCATCCTTCGGCCTCCTCCTCATCCTTGACCGGGAAGACGAAGGCCAGGGCCGTGGCTATGACCACGGTGAGGATGACGGCCCTCGTTCCCTCTGACAGCTCGCCGATGTACGGCATCCTGGAAGCGATGTAGCTGACCAGGAAGCACACCGGAATCGCGAAAAGAAGCACCCTGTTCTTCTTGGCAGGCGGTACGAAGCAGGCTATGAACATGCCGAAAAGCGCAACGCTCAGGGCGCTTACCAGCCTTGCAGGAAGAAGGTTTCCGGCTATGACGCCCAACGCCGTTCCCACTGCCCACGAGGGCACGGCCACGGCTATGGCGCCGTAGTTGACGAAGGGATTGAGCTGTCCCGGAAGAGAGACCGAGAGGCTGAAGATCTCGTCGGTTATGTAGAAGCCCACGCCGAAGCGGTGTATCAGAGGCGTGTCCTCGGAGAACTTCTGCCCCAGGGCGCAGCCCATCAGGAAGTAGCGTCCGTTGGCCACGATTGTGACGAAGACGAGCTCAAGGAACGATGCTCCCGCCCCGATGAGCGAGAACAGGGCGTACTCCCCTGCCGAAGCGCTGTTGAGAAGACTTGCCAGAAATCCCTGGAACGGGGTGAGCCCCACGTTCCTCGCCGCGATGCCGAGGGAGAAGGAGACGGCGAAATAACCCAGTGCTATGGGTATGCCAGCCTTCATTCCCTTTGTGAACGCCTCGCGCCTCGTCATGGATACTGTTCTAGCTTCTTAATGCGCCGGATGTCAATACGCGCTTGGATAAGGATGCAAGCATACTGCATTTTTATGTGATTCAGAGCTCAGGGACATCGGCCCCGGGAAGAAGACGCTTTCGGGTGGCGATCTTCATGGTGGTGAAGCACGACAGGCCCCCGAGGATGTCGGAGACCGGCTCGGCGGCGAACACGCCCAGGACCCCCAGACCGAACAGGTTGGGCAGGATGAACGTCAGCGGGATGACCAGGATCGCCTTGCGGAAGAGCGAGAAGAACAGTGCGTGGCGGGCCATTCCCAGGGCGGTGAAGGTGCTCTGTCCGGACGACTGGAAGGCCATGAAGAAGTGCAGGCAGAAGAAGACGCGGATGCTGATTATGCAGCATTCATACACTTCCGGATCGTCGGTGAAGATGCCGGCGAAGAAGCCCGGGAAGGCCATCAGCAGCACGAACATGAGGATGAAGTACGAGAAGAGGAACAGGAACATCCAGTTGATGGCGCTCTTGGTCCTGTCGAACCGCTTGGCCCCGTAGTTGTAGCTGATGATGGGCTTGGACGCGCCCTGGATGCCGTGCAGAACAGTCAGGAAGATCTCCCTCAGCGACGAGATGACCGTCATGGAGCCTACCCAGGCGTCTCCGCCCAGCAGCTGCAGCCGGGCGTTGCAGATCATGGAGACGGCGCTGTTGGTGAGCGCGAAGCAGAAGTCGGTGACCCCGAGCCTGGCGATCTTCCAGATGATGCGGAAGTCCGGCCTGAAGCCTTTGAAGGTCAGCTTCACCGGAGCCCTCTTTCCGAACAGAAAGGCCAGCACCCACATGGCGCTGACGAACTGCGCGATTATCGTGGCTATGGCCGCGCCCCTGACGCCCATGCCCAGCACGAATATGAATATCGGGTCCAGGACGATGTTTATCACCGCCCCTATCATGACGGTGACCATTCCCGTCCCCGCGTAGCCTTGCGCGTTGATGTACGGGTTCAGTCCCACCGATATCATGACCAGCACCGTGCCGGCCAGGTAGATGTCCAGATAATCGTTGGCGTAGCTGAAGGTCGCCCCGGACGCGCCGATCACCCACAGCACGTCCTTCTTCACCGCATAGGCCACGACCGTCAGCAGCACTCCAACCGAAACCAGCATGAACGCCGCGTTGGCCAGGTACTTTGCCGCCAGGTCCCTGTCGCCCTTCCCGCTTGCCATGGCGAACAGCGGCGCCCCTCCGTTTCCGAAGAGGTTCTGGAAAGCCGTGATTATCGTGATTATGGGGAACGCAAGCCCGATTCCGGTCAGCGCGAACGCACCGGCCTCCGGAATGTGCCCGATGTATATCCTGTCGACGATGCTGTACAGCGCGTTTATCAGCACCGCAGCCGTCATGGGGATTGCCATGCGCACTATGTTCTGAGGAATGCTGCCCTGTGTGAAATCGCTCTTGTCCCTGACCCCTGCCATCTCAAGTCACCATTGTAACACACTTTGACATGTGCTAAATCAGGTATTCTTCGATCATCCTCTCCACGTCCGTCGTGTTCAGCGGACACTCGAGGGACTCGAACGTCATCAGCAGGTCCTTGCCCGGGAAGAACCCGAAGTTCAGGTATTCCGATATCCTCGGCAGCGCGTGAGCGGCATATTCCGGGTCCCCCATCCTTCCGAAATGCTCCCAGTAGTACACCTTCCTCGTCCGCTTGTTCAGCACCGTGAAATCCGGATGCAGGAACACGCCGAACATGGCGTTCAGCGGCACGATCTCCTCATATCTGTAGGGCACCCCGGCCGCATCCAGCATGTTGGCGATGATGCACTCGCTCTTCGACCTGACCTTCTCTCCCCGCCTGGTCTTGAACGAATACGTGCTCTTCATCCACCGGTTCTCGTACTTCTCCTCCTGCCACTTGCGGGCGAATCCGTCATCCGTCACGACACTCGGATTCACGTATTTCCTGACCGCCTCCGGAAGCCTCCCGTACACCAGGTCGATGTCCGCAAGGTCCTCGCCGGACCTTCCGCATGCCGATGCCAGAGTGGCCACGCATTCGTCCATCTGCTTCTTTTCCCTTTCCGCCGCCTTGCGGAGCCGGACGGCATAGCTTTTGGTGCACAGGCTCCCGATCCGGCTTTTTTCATCAGTCCCGAGATAATGGAATGTCCCGTCCTCCTTCCGGAGGAAGAATCTGACCTGTCCGTGCTGGGTCTTGCACCTGACCTCCCCGTCGATTGACAGCAAGTCAGTCCTGTCGATGTTCTTCATCAACCGGTCGAGTTCCCTGCTCCTGTCCGCCAGGGTTTTCATGATTTCATTCTTGTTCATACTGGTAGTATTTCTCCCAAAATGACGGTTTTCAACAAAAATGGGAGAAAATTTCTCCCAAAAATTCCAAAATCAAGCATTTTGGGAGAAACCAGGACATAAAAAAAGGGCATCCGACTCGTCCCGACTACCGGAACAGGCCGAACACCCCTGTCTGCAGATCAGTAGTTCTCTGCGTTGACCTCGAAATATGCCTGCGGATGGGCGCAGACGGGGCAGATCTGCGGGGCCTTCGTTCCGACAACGATGTGACCGCAGTTGCGGCACTTCCAGACCTTGACCTCGCTCTTCTCGAAGACCTTGGCTGTCTCGACGTTCTCGAGCAGTGCCCTGTAGCGCTCCTCGTGGTGCTTCTCGATGGCTCCGACCATGCGGAACTTGACTGCGAGGGCCTTGAAGCCTTCTGCCTCGGCTGTCTTGGCGAAGTCCTCGTACATGTCCGTCCACTCGAAGTTCTCGCCGTCGGCTGCTGCCTTCAGGTTGTCGGCTGTCTTGCCGATGCCCTCGAGCTCCTTGAACCACATCTTGGCGTGCTCCTTCTCGTTCTCGGCTGTCTCAAGGAAGATGGCCGAAATCTGCTCGTATCCTTCCTTCTTCGCGACCGATGCGAAATAGGTGTACTTGTTTCTTGCCTGCGACTCGCCGGCGAAGGCGGCCTGCAGGTTCTTCTCTGTCTGCGTTCCTGCGTACTTGCTCATTTTTTCTCCCTTCGGAAGCCCGTCACCGGGTCCCGTTCGCTTCTCAATTCTCGGAGAACTCCTGGGCCTTCTTTGTCTCGGCCTCGATCCTCTCCTCGACTTTCTTCTGATATTCAGCGGCCAGCTCCGGATTGGAGATGATGAAAGCCTTGCTGAAGTAGACTTCCTCAGCCCTGAACTCTTCCTTGACTACGGAAGGAGGAAGCATGATGTCCTCTTCCGTGTCCCAATAATAGGTACCGATGATTTTCTTGATCTGACGTTTTTTCATATCTGTAAAATACCACACGGCCGATGCAATTTCAACAGCGCGGAAAACATGAAACCGCAGGAAATAACTATTGAAAAACGGCCGGAAAATATACAATATGGAAAAAGATGGCTGTTGAATACACCTACCAGATCCAATTCGAACTGTGCTCACTGTTCTTCCTCTGCTGCCTGGCTGTCCAGTTCTTCGTGTCCAAGCGCTTCCCCACCATCACGGGCTCGCTCTTCTCCACGATCCTTCTGGTCTCGATCGCCGACCTCACCCTCGACGTCATCGGCTCCGTCGCGGTCAACAACATCAACACGTTCCCGGTCTGGCTGAACTACCTGGTCAACGCCGTCTTCTACTGCCTGCAGATAGTCCTCCCCATGCTGATGACCATATACGTCATCTATTCCATCGGCTTCACGCTGAAGAACAACACGGCCTTCATCCTCATACTGGCCCCGGCGGCGGTGTTCCTCATCATCCAGGCCATCAACCCGTTCACGGGACTGATGTTCTCGATCGAGGGCGAACCGGGCCACCTGGAGTATGTGACCGGACCCATGTCCGTGTTCCTTTACGTCTGCGCAGCCTTCTACATGATATCGATTCTCGTGCTGGGCACGATCCACAGCGAGAAGCTGACGACCAAGCAGATCGGAACCATCATGGTGTTCACCATCCTGACCACAACGGCGATGGTGTTCCAGGTCTTCCATCCGTCCATCCTGATGACGGGAACCGCCATCACGGTATCGCTGCTGCTGTGGGACCTGACCCTGCAGAACCCGGAGGACATGATAGACGCCGAGACGCGCACCTTCGACGCCGACGGCCTGAGGCTCTTCCTCGCGAGGGAGCTCAGCCGCAGCCAGGTCCATGCAGCGGTCATCGAGATCGACGGCCTGAGCGCCACCGAGCGCGGCGAGGGAGAGATGGCGAACTCGCTGCTGATGCAGCAGATCGGGTCCTTCTTCACCCATCTCACACCCAACAGGTCCTGGGCCTTCAGGGACTCCAAGACACGTTTCTGGGTCGCCGCGAGGAACGACACCGAGCTTGAGGCGATCTCCAACAAGATAGTCAACCGCTTCCTGTCCGTCTGGGACGTCGAGGGCCTGAACGTCGACCTCATGGCCAAGGTCCTCTACTTCTCGACGAAGACCTCCCTGAAGATGTCCCCCTCCGAGCTGATGTCGATAATCGACGAAAGCATCGACATGGACAACGTCATCGCCCGTCAGAAGACAAGCCTGACCATCGACTCGGGCATGCTGGCCAAATACCGGCGCAGGAACATCCTCGAGGAGTCCATGCGCAAGTCCATCGTCACGGGAGAGGGTTTCTACATCTGCTTCCAGCCGATAGTCTACACGGACAAGCCCGAGTACACGGCCGCGGAGGTCCTGCTGAGGTTCAACGACGAGAACCTGGGAGCCGTCTCGCCGGCCGAGTTCATGCCCATCGTGGAGAGCCGCGGACTGTCGGTGTTCATCGACAACTACGTCGTGGACAACGCCTGCAGGTTCCTGGCCGCCCATCCGGAGATCGACCTACTGCACCTGAACATCTCGGCCTCCGAGTTCTACAGCAATCCCGCCAAGCGCATCATCAGGACCGTGAGCGACCACGGCGTGGATTCCTCCAGGATCTGTCTGGAGATCACGGAGTCCACCGCGGCGCGCAACCCGGACATCCTCAAGGCCTTCATGGACGAGATGATAGAACAGGGCTTCTCCTTCGCCCTGGACGACTACGGCACGGGCTATTCGAACGCCCTGCAGGTCATGAAGATGCCGTTCAAGACGGTCAAGATCGACAGGAGCCTGCTTGACGAGGAGTCGCGCAGCCGCAAGTTCCTGGACGGCACGATAAAGATCTTCCTGGACCTCGGAATCGAGCCGCTCATCGAGGGAATCGAGACGAAGCAGCAGCTGGACCTGGTCACCAAGCTCGGCGCCTCCCTGATGCAGGGCTTCTTCTTCTCGCCGCCATTGGTGGACGAGGACTACATGGCCTTCGTCAGGAACGGAAACAAGGCGACGAAATGACGTCTTCAGTTTCTCCTCTTCCCGCTTGAGGTGTTTCCATGGCCAGGGAATTCAATCCGGACAACATAAGGATCGCTGCCTTCGACCTCGACGGCACCGTGCTCAACCAGGGCGTGATGTCTTCCGCCGTCGGCGAAGCCCTGCGCGCACTTGCAGCACGCGGAATCGCCGTCACGGTGTGCACCAGCCGCGACATCTCGCAGATCCCGCCCTACGTGCTCTCCTGCTTCCGCTACAGGGTAACGGCCAACGGGGCAAACGTCTCGGACTCGGACGGCAACGTCATCCTTGACAGGCCCATGGACAACAGGACGGCGCTTGAGGCGCTGAGGGCGCTCTTCAGGATGAAGGGCCGCTCCTGCCTGTACCTCAACGGCTTCGTACTGGCCACGCCGGGCTTCCTGCTGAGGCTTCTAAGGAGGACGGAGTTCCTCTCCAGGACCCAGCGCACCGCCTCGAAGGAGAACACAAACAGGAACAACGCCATCAAGTTCAGGATCGGGCGCTACGTGAAGAAGCACAAGCCCGGAGTCTACAGGATCCACACCGTCTTCAGGAACACCGAAGAGGCGCAGGCCGCCTGCGACGAGCTGGCAAGGACCGGCTCCTATACCCCGGTGCTGCTTGCCGACGACTCTGTCGAGACCACAGGAGCCGGCATCACGAAGGCAGACGGCCTCGAGGAGCTGTGCCGCTCCCTGGGATGCACCCCCGAAAACGTCATGGCCTTCGGCGACAGCGCCAACGACATCCGGATGCTGGGCTCGGCCGGCTATTCGGTGGGCATGGGAAACGCAGAGGACTGCGTCAAGCGCATGGTCGATTACATCACGGACAACGTGACGGAAGACGGCGTCGCCACCGCAATCAAGAGACTGTTCAACATCTGATTCAGTTCATGAGATTTCCGTTTATGAAGGCCACGGCCCTGTCCATGGCCGCACGGCATTCGGGAATCCCCACCAGAAGAGGATAGACATGCACCTGGTTGTGTCCCAGTTCAAGGACACAGCTCACTCCCTTCGCCTTCATCTCCTTCTCAAGAAGCACGGCGTCGTCCTTCAGAATCTCCGAGTCCGACGCGAAGACCAGAGTCGGCGGAAAGCCCGAAAAATCCCCGTACAGCGGGCTTGCCTCAGGGGTCTTCAGGACCGCAGGGTCGTCCGTCTGATAGTATTCGCACCGGGCCTCCAGGAGGTGGTTGCTCACGATGCAGTCGGTGCCGAAGTTGGCGCTGTGGCTGGGCAGGTCCCTGTCGCACTCCACCGGCGGCGAGAACAGAACGATGGCCCGTGGAAGCTCCATGCCCTGTTTTTTCGCAATATGGCACAGGCCCAGGGCCAGCGTTCCTCCGGCGCTCTCTCCCATGAGGACTATGTTCGAAGCCCCCTTCTCCTCGGCCAGGGCGCGGTAGACGTTGAAGCAGTCGTTCAGTCCTTCGGGGAAAGGATGCTCGGGCGCAAGGGAATAATTCGTATTGTAGACATCGCACGGAGTGTTGGAAGCCAGGTAGAAACACACCGCCCTGTCCGAGCCCTTGTCCAGGTGGGTGAACGAGCCGCCGTGGATGAACATTATGGTTCCGGAAGCCTGCCTGCCCTTCTTCCTGAT
>JAGABK010000054.1 GCA_017614625.1 Spirochaetales bacterium | reverse complement strand
ACGCAGACCTTCGTGGGACAGAATCTGGGCTGCGGACAGACCGCTCGCGCCCGAAAGGGAGTCAGAACCGCCCTGCTGTCGGCCCTTGTGACCGCCGCGGCGCTGATTGCCGTTGTCGTGACGCTGGCGAAGTACATTGTCGGGATCTTCATCGGACCGGAGGAAACGGGGGTCATCCGCTACGGAACCATGTTCCTCACCTGCCTCACCCCGGCCTACCTGCTGCCCTGCTTCAACCAGATCTACGGCGGAGCGCTCAGGGGCTCGGGAAAGGCAAGCATCCCCATGGTGACCATGCTGTTCTCGTTCGTGTTCTTCAGGCAGATCTACCTGTTCATCATGTCTCACTACATCAGCAACACCGTCATGCCCATAGCCCTGGGCTATCCGGCGGGCTGGCTGTTGTGCAGCACGCTTCTTTTCATCGCCTACCACATCTTCTTCACCGACGAGAAGCTGAAGAAGAGCTCGCTGGTCTGACAGGCCGCACACCGGAATCCCGAATAAAAAAGAAGACCCGGGACGCCTTCCGACATCCCGGGTTCAAAGTCCATTCTGCGATGCAGTGTATAACGATTACTTGATCTTGAGCTTGACGGGAACGCTCCACTCGTTTCCGTCCTGGTCCTTCACGACGATCTTCGCGTTGACAGTGTCGCCGGAATTGCCCTTGACGGTGATCGTGAAGGTTCCGGACTTGCTCTCGCCGGCGCGCATGCCGGATGACGAGAACCTGCCGGTGGAATTGACGATCGTGTCCTCCTTCTCGGGGACCAGCTCGATCGTGAAGGCGCCGGACTTCATGTTGCCGTTGTTCTTAAGCGTGAACGTGAGCTTGACCTTGCTTCCGGCCTGGACGGAGAGGTCCTCGGTTCCTCTTACGGCCACATCCTTGATGGAGAAGCTCTTCCACTGGGCGGTGTACTTCGCCGACTCGCCCTCTGCGAGGGAAGCCGAGCCGTCGGCCTTGTTGCCGGAGGCGTCGTACCATCCCATGAAGACGTAGGTCTCGTCCGGAGGTGTCAGCACGGGGGCGTTGATCTCGTCGCCGTCCTCGAAGACCTCGGTCTCGGTCACGGTGTCAACGAAGAGGACGCCCGCCTTGTAGATGGGATAGAGAGTGAGGTCTGCATAGGGCATCTCGATCTCCTGTCCGGCCTCATAGAGGACCTCGCCCTCCCTGGTACCCCAACCCACGAACATGCCTTCAGCGGAAGAGAACGTGGTGGCCACAGTCGGAAGCGTCACCATCGAACCGGGCTTCGTGCTGATCGAATACCTGTAGCTTGCACGGAACGAGCGGACGTTCTCCTGCTCGTCCTGGACCCTCGTGAATGTGATCGTGGGTCTGTAGTAGCGGCTGTTCTCGTAGAGCCAGACGGAGAAATCTTCCTTCTTCTCCGCATCCTCCTCGGCAGAAAGCCTTTCGGCCAGGATCTGCGTCTGCTCGGAAGTGACTGCCGGGACCTCGAGGTCCATCAGCATGCTCTTTGCGTCGAAGTAGTTTTCCACGTCGCCTGCGCGGTAGAAGTCCACCATCTTGGCGTAGATGGACTCGTATTTCTTATCGTAGTTCTCCTGCCACTTCGCGAAGGTCTCCATTATCTGCTCATAGGAGGCGCTTGTGAGGTCCAGGTCATCGAGTCTGACGTTGTTTATCGCCTCTTCCCTGACTGCGGCTGCGAAAAGGCCGGCTGATGCAAGTGTCAGGACAAGCAAGGCAACGATGATTCTTTTGGTATTGTGTTTCATGTCATTCACCTCGTGTTCCCTAATATAACAGAAAAAACGCGGCGGGACGAATCCGCCGCGTCATTCAACACAATTCTACACAGAGTTTACTTACCCGAGACGACGATCCTGTCAATCAGGACGTAAGGTACCACCATGCCGCCGTCGACGAGGGTCTCGGACGAGACGGCCCTGATGTTCTTCAGCGCATCGGCCAGGTTGCCGTTGATCATGATCTCGCTCACGGCGCCCTTGATCTTTCCGTCCTCGACGTAGAAGCTGTTCTTGGCCACGCCGGAGAACTCGCCGTTGGCGCCGGGCTGTCCGCCGGAGAAGCCGCCCACGATCAGGCCCTTCTTCACGGAGGCGATCATCTGCTCGAGCGGAGTCTTGCCCGGCTTGATGACGAAGTCCATGGAGGAGTTCTTCGTCACGGGCTTCTTCGTCTTCTTCGCGGCATAGAGGCCGATGGTGAAGTTCTTCAGGATTCCCTTCTCGATGACGGGCACGTCCTCGGTCCTGAAGCCGTCGCCGGTATAGCGCTCGCCTGCAACTATGCGCTTGTCATGGGACTTGAGGATGAAGGTGAGCTTCTCGTCGGCGACCTTCTTTCCGATCTTCTTCTTCCAGATGCTCGTGCCGTCGATCAGCACTCCGTCGGAGATGAAGTTGCCCTTCACCATCATCAGAAGCTCTGCGAACAGCTCCGGCGTGCAGATGATGCTGCCGGTGAACTTGCCGTCGAGCTTGATCTGATCCAGCTGCTTCTGGGCGCTGTCCAGATGGTAGCGCACGCTGCCCATGTCGATGAACCTCTGATCCAGGTCCTTGGTCTGCACGGAGAAATACTCGATGCCGGTGGTCTTGTCGCCCTCATGGCCTGCGAATTCGACCATGAACGCATACAGGCCGAGGTTCTGCTCGAAATCGACCCCGTTGGAGTTCTTGTAGAGGGAATGGATCCTGTCGTACTCGCCGATCAGCTGCATGATCTGGATCTTCGGATACTCTTTCTTTATGTCCTCGAGCAGCTCCTTCAGCCTCTCGAAGAATCTGTCGAAATCCGGCTTCAGGCAACCCTGCCTGAACTTCGCGGCCTCCTGCTGGGGAGCGATGTCATGCGCGTTGTCCTTCATGGCGGACTCGGCCGAAAGCACGGCGGACTGCACCAAAGCGTCGATACCCTTGTCGGAGAAATCGTTTCCGTGCGCGATTCCGTTCTTGCCCGACTTATATGCCGACAGCGTGGCGGTATTGTCGAACAGAGTCCTCAGGAGCGAGAACTCGCCCTGCTCGGCCGTCAGCTCGCGCTTCTCCTTCGCCACGAGGTTGATGCTGTACTTCTTTATGCCTTTGGCGGCGAAACCCGATTCGATTCTCTCAGCGATTTTTCTGATGTTCTTCATGGCCTGCCTCCTTACCTTCCGCCTATCATGATCTTGCAGCGCAGCTCAGGTCCGCCCATTCCCACGGGCATCCTCTGCTTCTTGCCGCAGAAGCCGCTTGAGTTCCACTGCGCCTTGTCGGAGACCATGTCGACCGTCTTGAGCATGTCGAATGCGATACCCGTGACAGTGGTGTCCAGGATAGCCCTTCCGAGCTTTCCCTTCTTGATCTCATAGCCCATGGTCACACCGAACATGAACTCGCCGGTGAGGTCCGCCTGGCCGTTGTTCGTCTCGAACAGGTAGTAGCCGTCGTCGATGGATGCGATCATGTCCTCCAGCTTGCTCGTTCCGGGAAGGATGGCGGTGTTGCGCATCCTGATGAGCGGCTCGTCGGAGAAATCCCACGCCCTTGCGTTTCCGGTGGGCTTGACTCCGAACTTCTCCGCGCTGTCGCGGTTGTGCATGAAGCCCTTGAGGATTCCCTTCTCGATCAGCACGGCGTCCTGGGCCAGCTGGCCCTCATCGTCCAGATAGACCGGAAGCGGCGCCTCGCCGTCGAAAGTGGTGTTCGCATAATCAATCATGGTCACCAGATCGGACGCCACGCGCTTGTTCAGACTCGGTCCGGCCACGGATCCGCCAAGGACCAGATCGGCCTCGACAGTGTGTCCCACGGCCTCATGGGCAAGCATTCCGCCCAGAAGTCCGCCCAGGATCACCTGCTTGTAGCCGGCCTCGGCATGGACGCCTTCGGTCTTCTTCAGGAGCCTGTCGTGCAGTTCCTCGATTCCGGGGTACATCCACCCGATATCCTTGAACCAGTCGCCGAAGCTGCCTGCTCCTCCGAACACCTTGTACAGCTCCAGCGGGGCGTTGTCGGCCTTCGAGAGGGCCGTCATCATGACGTAGATATAGCAGCGCGGGCTGGTGATGTGCCCGTCATACGCATCGGACGTGTAGATGATCTTGTCCATGGAGTCTTCCGTGTAGACCACGGTGCGGCTCACGATGTCCTTGTAAGTATTCACGATGTAGTCGTCGATGGCCTTGCAGGTCTCGATGATCTGCTTCTGCTCGAAGTCGACGATCTTCCTGCCCACCGGAACGATGCCGCTGCCGTACGACGGCAGAGCCGGCTGGCCCTTCGGTGCATGGCTGTTGAGGAAAACAGCGTTCTCAGTGGCGGCCTTCAGCACGGAATCCGCGGCATTCTTTGAATACTCGGCCATCGATGAGAATCCGTAAACCCCGTTCTTGCAGACACGGGCGTTGACTCCGCGTGTCTCGCTCCTCACGTTTCCGACAAGATTTCCCTGGAGGAAAATGACCCTGCGGTTGCGGTTTTCCTGCCCTCTCAGGACGGTCTGCACGCCGTCCGCGAAGAGGCTCTTCTTTGTTTTCAGAATATCATTAAGCATACATGCTCTCCTGTGCGATTTGAGATGCGTCTATAAAAAGATACATGAGAATGCAGTTGCGGACAAGTGAGCGTCGGTTGTATCAGAGAACCATGCCCCTTTCTGCCGGGTCCGGATCCTCTATGACTGCCTCCACTGCATCCAGTAGGGAGTCCTCGTCGAAAGGACCGTCTATCTCTATGTAGTATGTTCCGGTCTTGATGCACTGCGCCTTGAACTCGGCGCTGCAGTCGATGAGCCTCCCCATATCCAGAGTGTCATGGCTTCGGAGCTCAGCCGCCTGCGCATGCTCGCGGATCTCGTCCATGTGGCTCTGGATGTAATGCGGGCTCATTACGATGAAAACGCACCTTATGCTGCCAAGCTCCCCTTTCGTGAAGCTTCTTGCCCACTCGGACGGGATGTAACAGCCTTCGATAATCAGGTTCCTGTCCCCGGCCACGGCCTTCCTTATGATCTCGGCCACGAACGGCCACATCTGGTAGCGCAGGCTGTAGTCGTCAAGGCCGGCGAACTCCACCGGCCCCGCGTTGCGGAAAGCCTGCGCCAGAAGGTCCAGCCCTATGCACTCATAGCCGTTCCTTGCGACCAGCCTGTGCGCGATGAGAGTCTTTCCGACATGCGAACTTCCGCCGATGAGGATTACCATTTCAGTCTCCTGTTGTTGTGATTGCTGATTTGAGTATAGGACATGGGGTTGTGTATTGCAAACAGAAGCATGGGCGGGTAATGCCAGCATTACCTGTGTTGCCTGCGATACCTGTAAAGCTCGCAATACCTTCGATACCTGCAATACCTGCGATATTGCCCAAGAATTGTTTGCATTGTTTGAATTGTTGGCATTGTTCGAATTGTTTGAATCATTGCCCATAATTGCCATGAGTGGCATCATTGTCATGGTTGTCATCATTGCCCATGAATCTTGGATTCGTTGTTATTCGTACTCTCCGTGAACGTCGTGATACTCGTGAACACCGTGAGCACCGTGCCATCAGAAGAGATTCCTCGTATTTCCTCAGCGCCTTCATCCTCCTCATCTTCCTCGTCCTCCTCATCCCCCTCAGCGTCCTCGACACCGTCGACCGGGTGGAAAAGAAGTCTCTCGTTGATTTACAAAACAAAGAGCGTCATAATTAGCTAAACAACACTAAAAGGGTGGCGAACATGAAGAAAGCTCTGATAATCGTCTTGTGTCTTTTCGCACTGGTCTTTGTTTCCTGCAATCCCGAGCAGGAGGAACCCCAGCAGGGACAGGGTGGCGGTCAGGGCGGAGGCGGCTCCGAACCCAAGGCCAAATACAATGTTACATTCGTCCAGGAAGGACAGGATCCGATTGTCAGGGAATACGAGGAAGGCGACCCTCTCTACCTATATGCGCCCGACCTGCCTTATCATAGCTCTAACATATTCGGAAACTACTACAACTGGGACACCGAGCTTGATTGGGCAGTCACCTCAAATAAGACCGTCACCAGAACAGATAACCAAGGTCATGCCGTCTTCTTCATGAACAAGGACGAACATGCAGTCAAGATCATCGCAAAGAAGGCTCCTGCGTCCTGGACCACACTGAGTGTCAACGATTTCCCCGCACTTCCTACGGTCGAAGGCTATGTCGGCGTATGAGAACAGACGGAGAGCATCGAACCGTTTTCGGACGGAAGGATGGATGTCACCTGCTGGTACTACAGCTCGGAGAAATACAGCAGCACGGGAATGCCGAAGTCATTCATCATCTACGGCGGCGAGGAGTTCACCATAAGCGAGTATCCGATCAATGTTTCCGGAACCACGCTCACGTACATCAATGCGACCAACTTTGCTCCAGCATCAAACGGCCAGACAGCTGTCAATTCAGATGAGGTTGGCATCGTCATCAACGGAGTCAGTTCCAACAAGACGGCTTATGAAAACATGTCTTTTGTTCAGAAGAGCGACTGGCTGGTCCAGAACCTCTCCGAAAACGCCCGTTTCATCAAAGCAATCAAGGTCATGAGACAAACCACAAACGACAACAAATGGAGCATCCCGACTGCACGTTACTGCAATTACATCGCAAGGGCATTGCTTGCACTGCAGGGAGAAGGCAACTATTACTCGTATCTTTCAAATGGCTTGTCGCAGGTCAAATTCGTGAACACCGACGATTTCTTCCAGAATTCCAACAGCGTCAAATTCATGATCTACTCATATGTAGTATCAGGTTATGGGGCCTATCGGGGAGAATGGAATTTCGAAAGCGGATCTTTGATAGGTTACCTCTGGCCGATAAAGCCGGTCGAGTGATATAACAAGGTAGTATGCGCAACGTAAACAGAACTGTTCTCTTTTTGATTCTCATCGTCCTGGCGGCGTCGCTGACCGCCTGCAGGACATCGTCCGTGAGCTATCTCCAGGACCCCGAGGAGATCTACATCATGGAGGCCGGAATCCTCCGCAGCCAGCTTGAATTGGGCGATGGCGAGGACATCGTGCTGGGCTATGATTTCGACAATCCCGAATACCCCGAGCTGATTGCAAAGTACGGGATCGACAGGATCGCGGGAAGCGGGTCCGAATTAGAGAGGGCGCTCAGGCTCATGGACGAGTTCTCACGCCGCCTCAAGCACGAGAGTTTCTTCGACAACCACGTCGAGATGAACGCCCTGGCCCTGCTCGAGTACAGCCTGGACAAGCCTTCACACGGAATCAACTGCCGCAGCAAGGCGCAGATCCTCAACGAGATGTGCCTGGCCCTCGGAATCGCAGCCAGGAAAGTATGGATCATGCCGCTCTCCCCCTACGACAACGACTGCCATGTGGTCAACGAGGTCTGGGACACAGAGCTCGGGAAGTGGGTCATGCTGGACATTACCAACAACGAATACTGGATCGACGAAAACGGAACTCCCCTGTCAATACTCGAAATCCGCGAGAAAGGCGCCAGGAACGAGCTCTGCACGCCGGTTTATGCGACAGAAAGCACGGCAAACCCTGCCAGGCTCAAGGAAAAGCACATGGGTGACTTCCTGTACATAATGAAGAACATGGTATACACGGAATACCTGGATACCTACACTGTCGGAGAAAACGCGAGCATCTACATTCTCTTCCCCAAGAACCTGAAGACGAAATACGACAAGATTATTTCCCAGGCTTCGGTGGAAAGAGCGCCGTTCTGAGTGTCAGGATATCACCCAATAACCGCTTTTCTTTGAGCCTTCACGTCGGATTTTTCCGTAGTCTTCCAGCCTTTTCAATTCCCTGTAAACCGAGGACTCTGATATTCCGAGTCTTTCTGCGGCTTCGGATCTTGTGATATGCGGTTCTTCCTTGAGCAGATTGTAAAGGGATGTCTTTGATTCTTTTCCGGATTGTGCGT
>JAGABK010000053.1 GCA_017614625.1 Spirochaetales bacterium | reverse complement strand
TCCCACCATAGTTGCGTTCTGCTGCAACTGGTGCTCGTACGCCGGCGCTGACCTGTCCGGAAACAACAGGCTCAGCTACCCCGCGAACGTAAAGATCATCCGCATCCCCTGCTCCTGCAGGCTCAACCCGATGTTCATCCTGAGGGCCTTCCAGCGCGGAGCTGACGGCGTGATCCTTTGCGGATGCCACCCCGGCGACTGCCATTACACCACCGGCAACTACTACGCCAGAAGGCGCATGACCCTCCTCTTCTCCATGCTCGACTATCTCGGCATCGAAAAGGAACGCACCCGCGTCGAATGGGTCTCCGCCGCCGAAGGCGCCAAGTTCGCCCAGACCATGAACGAGTTCGTGGAAGCCGTGACGGCCCTCGGAGAGAACAAGAGATTGGAGGACCTCAGATGCAAGCAGTAATTAAGAAAAAAGCCAAAGAGCTTCTTGAATGCGGCACCGTGGACAGGGTCCTCGGCTGGAAGGCCGGAGAGTTCTTCTACGACCTGACCCCCGCGGTATTCACGACGGCCGAAGAGATCGACAAGGACTTCGTATACAGCGTCTTCTCCGGCGCCAACATGTCCAAGTACCTCATCGAGGAGACCAAGAAGGACGGCAAGGTCGCGGCCTTCATCACGCCCTGCGACTCCTACTCCCTCGTACAGCTCCAAAAAGAGCACAGGATCAAGCGCGAGAACTGCTACATCGTAGGGCTCGCCTGCGACGGGATGTGCGACATGGGGATGATCAGGGACGCCGGCATCAAGGGCGCCACCGCCGTCTCCGAAAAGGACGGCAAGCTCGTTCTCGAGACCATCTACGGCGAGAAGACCATGGACAAGAAGGACGCGCTCCTCGAGAGATGCGCCCACTGCAAGAGCAAGAAGGTCGTCGACTTCGACGAGATGATAGGCGAGAACGGCGAAGATGATCCGAACTGCGGACGCTTCGACGAGGTCGAGAAGCTCGAAGCCATGACCCCGGACGAGAGATTCGCCTTCTGGAGAGCCCAGCTCTCCCGCTGCATACGCTGCAATGCCTGCAGGAACGTCTGCCCGGCCTGCAGCTGCGAGAAGTGCGTGTTCGACAATCCCGACTCCGGAATAGCCCAGAAGGCCGCCGCGAGCGATTTCGAAGAGAACAACTTCCACATCATCAGGGCCTTCCACGTAGCGGGACGCTGCACGGACTGCGGCGAGTGCTCCAGGGTATGCCCGCAGAATATCCCCCTCCACCTGCTCAACCGCAAGTTCATCAAGGACATGAACGAGCTCTACGGTTTCTACCAGGCAGGAGCGGACTTTGAGACCAAGCCCCCCGTCATGAACTATACGACGGGCGACGCCGAACCTTCCATCGTTTACCAGAGAGGAGGCCGCAAGTGATGAAAAAGATCGCAAAAGCCAAGATCGATGATCTTTTCAAGGCCATTTCCGAAAAGGAAGTGCTCTACCTGCCGGTAGATGACGCCCAGGGCCAGGCCGCCTTCATCCCCTGGAAGAAGGGACTCAAGATGTCCGAGGACCTCAACACCGGGAGGAGCGCCAAGGACCTCTTCTTCCCCCAGGTCGAGAGCCTCGTCAATTTCAAGATGGACGGCAAGAAGCTCGAGATAATCGACGCCGCCAGGGAAAAGGACCCGTTCGTGATCTTCGGAGTCAGGCCCTGCGACGCCAAGAGCTTCGAGATACTCGACAAGGTGTTCTACTATTCCGAGCCGGTCGACAGCTTCTACATCGACCGCAGGGACAGGAGCACCGTAGTGGTGCTGGCCTGCAGCGCACCTGAGGAGACCTGCTTCTGCCAGGCCTTCGGGATCGACCAGTCCGAGGCCGCGGGCGGAGACGTCAGCGCCTGGATGGACGGCGAGACCCTCTACCTCAAGGCGGTCACGGAGAAGGGCGAGGCCCTGCTCGAAGGACTCCCCCTCGAGGACGCCGACGATAAGGCGGTAGACGGGCTCAAGAAGGACATGAAGGCAATAATGGACAAGCTCCCCTTGAAGGATCTCGACCTCTCCAAGTTCGGACCCGGAAAGACCCAGGAGCTCTTCGACGATCCGGCATGGGCCAGGCTCTCCGAGAGCTGCCTAGGCTGCGGCACCTGCACCTTCGTGTGCCCGACCTGCCAGTGCTTCGACATCAAGGACTTCGACGGCGGCAAGCAGATCAGGCGCTTCCGCTGCTGGGACAGCTGCATGTACTCCGACTTCACCCAGATGTCGGCAGGACAGCCCAGGCCGACCCAGAAGGAGCGCTTCCGCCAGAGATTCATGCACAAGCTCGTGTACTATCCCGACATGCATGAGGGGATGTTCTCCTGCGTAGGCTGCGGCAGATGCCTCAGGAAGTGCCCCATCCACATGAACATAGTCAAAGTTATCAAGACGATCGGGGAGGAAAAGTAATGTACCAGGATGCCTTAATTCCCAAGCTCGGCGTCGTGACCCAGATACGTGTCGAGACGCCCGACGTCAAGACCTTCCGCGTGATAGGGATCGACGGAAAGAAGCCTTTCGTACACATTCCGGGACAGTGCGCCATGCTCTCCATCCCCGGAGTCGGAGAAGCCCTCTTCTCCATCACCTCCTCTCCCACGGTAGAGGAATTCATAGAATTCTCCATCAAGAAGTGCGGCTGCGTCACCGACTGGCTCCACTCCATGGAGGAAGGCCAGGAGATCACGATCAGGGGCCCCTACGGCAACGGCTTCCCCGTTGACACCGACTTCGTCGGCAAGGACCTGCTCTTCGTGGCCGGCGGTATCGGACTCGCGCCGCTCCACTCGGTCATCAACTACTGCCGCGCCCACAGGGAAAAGTACGGCAAGATCGACGTGGTCTACGGCTCCCGCTCGATGGCGGACCTCGTGGATTACAAGGAGATCCTCGATGACTGGATGAAGGAAGACGGCATAGACGTCCACCTTACCATCGACAACGCCCAGCCCGAATGGGACGGACACGTCGGCTTCGTGCCGAACTACGTGACCGAGCTCAATCCCGACGTTTCCAAGACCGTAGTCATGTGCGGCCCCCCGGTCATGATCAAGTTCACGCTCGCGGGCCTCATGGACCTCGGCTTCGACAGGAAGAACATCTATACGACTCTCGAGCTCAAGATGAAGTGCGCGATCGGCAGGTGCGGACGCTGCAACATCGGAAGCAAATTCGTCTGCAAGGACGGTCCGGTATTCCGTTTCGACGAACTGGACGAGCTCCCCAACGAATACTAAAGACGTCATTAGGACAGAATGGAGACTGAATAATGGAAAAAATGGTAACAGTTTACCTCTTCGGCAAGGAGCACAAGGTACCCGAGAGCCTCACCATAATGGAGGCTATGGAATACTCCGGCTACAAGCTCGTAAGAGGCTGCGGCTGCCGCAACGGTTTCTGCGGCGCCTGCGCGACTCTCTACCGCATCAAGGGAGACAAGGAGCTCAAGGCCGCCCTGGCCTGCTCCGCAAAGGTAGAGGACGGAATGTACATCGCTACCCTTCCGTTCTTCCCGCTCGTTAAGGAACAGTACGACATAGAGAAGCTCAAGCCCGAACAGCAGGTGATGATGCAGCTCTATCCCGAGATCTACGGCTGCGTAGGCTGCAACGCCTGCACCAAAGCCTGCCCGCAGGGTCTGAACGTAATGCAGTACATCGCTTACGCCCAGAGGGGCG
>JAGABK010000052.1 GCA_017614625.1 Spirochaetales bacterium | reverse complement strand
GGCATGGGCCCTGTGGGCTGTTCCGAAAGCGTCGTTGACATAGATGTCGCCGTAGGAAGCGAGCTCTTTGGCGAACTCGGGGTTGTTGGCCTCTTCATCAGGATAGAAGCGGCAGTTCTCGAGAAGAAGGACCTCGCCCGGCTTGAGGGCATCGACATCCTTTCTGACCTCGGGTCCGATGACGTCTGAAGCGACCTTGACGGGACGTCCGAGAAGCTCTTCGAACTTCTTCCCTACCGGCACCATAGAGAAATCGGGGTTCTTCTTTCCCTTGGGTCTGCCGAAGTGGCTCATGACGACGAGCGATGCGCCCGGCTGTGCGAGAATGTAGTTGATCGTGGGAAGAGCGGCCGTGATCCTGGTGGCATCCGTGACCTTTCCTTCCTTGAGGGGAACATTGAAATCAACGCGGATGAGAACCCTCTTGTTCTTCAGATCCGCTTCCCTGATTGTGTTAAGGACCATATTCAACTCCTATGGGTGTACATGATTCAGGCCTGCCGGAAAGCAGGCCTGAACACTGATCGGCTTAAGTTCAGCCGTTGACTTTCTTCATGTGGGCGATGAGGTCGAGGACCTTGTTGGAGTAACCGATCTCATTGTCATACCAGGAAACGACCTTCACGAATGTGTCGGTGAGTGCGATACCTGCCTTGGCATCGAAGATCGAAGTCCTTGCGTCTCCGAGGAAGTCGGATGAGACGACAGCGTCCTCCGTGTATCCGAGGATGCCCTTGAGCTCGCCTTCGGAAGCCTTCTTCATGGCTGCGCAGATCTCTTCGTACTTGGCCGGCTTGGCGAGGTTGACGGTGAGGTCGACGACTGAGACATCGAGGGTGGGAACTCTCATCGACATGCCTGTGAGCTTGCCGTTGAGCGAGGGGATGACCTTTCCGACAGCCTTGGCTGCGCCTGTGGATGACGGGATGATGTTGCCTGTTGCGGCGCGTCCGCCTCTCCAGTCCTTCATGGAAACGCCGTCAACGGACTTCTGTGTGGCTGTGACGGAGTGGACTGTGGTCATGAGACCTTCGGTGATTCCCCAGTTGTCGTTGAGGACCTTGGCGATCGGGGCAAGGCAGTTTGTGGTGCAGGAAGCGTTCGAGACGAACTGTGTTCCCTTGACATATGTGTTCTCGTTGACACCGACGACGAACATCGGAGTGTCGTCCTTGGAAGGAGCGGACATCACGACATACTTGGCACCGGCGTTGATATGGGCCTGGGCCTTCTCCTTAGTGAGGAAGAGACCTGTGGACTCGACGACATACTCTGCTCCGACCTCGTCCCACTTGAGCTCGTTGGGATCCTTGCAAGCGGTCACGCGGATCTTCTTTCCGTCGACGATGAGAAGGCTCTTCTCGACATCGGCTTCGATGGTTCCCTGATATGTGCCGTGCATCGTGTCGTACTTGAGCATGTAGGCAAGGTAATCAACCGGGCAGAGGTCGTTGATACCGACGATCTCGATGTCCTTTCTCGACATTGCGGCGCGCAGAACGAAGCGGCCGATTCTTCCAAATCCATTAATTCCAACTTTCATTTTATGAAAATCCTCCATATCGAATTGACAGTTGAAATATAGCGCAAAATTGCGCAAAAGGTCAATTAATCCGCCGGTTTTTGAGGTGTGTTTTATGTGAAGACGCTCACTTATTCATCGGACCCGATCTGGGTGTTCCAAAGTGAGTTGAAGTCCATGTTGAAACCCTTGAGAAGGCTCAGCACGAAGGCGCTGGAAGCCTTGTGTATGTCACGCGGAACCATCTGTCCGTCGGTGATAAACAGCAGAGGAACGTGCCTGTCGTGGCAGATCGACAGGATATTGCCGATCGTCTGGGTCTCGTCGGTCTTCGTGACGATCACGGAAACGATATTGAACATCCTGAACTGCTCGAAGACGCGGTCGATGTCGATCTTCTTCATTGATGCGCTCACAGCAAGATAACAACGTGTGTTTTTCCTGTCCGGAACGTTCAACATTGTCTGCAGCTTCACATTAACTTCGTTGTCGCGGGGACTTCTGCCGATCGTGTCGATGAGAATGAGCTCCGCGTCGTTGGCCATTTCGAGCGCCTCGTAGAACTGCGCCTCGTCGTCAGCGCGCAGGACGGGGATGTTCAGGGCCTTTCCGAAGCTCTCGATCTGCTCGTACGCCCCTACCCTGAACGAATCCATGGTGATGATCTTGACCTTCTTGCGCATCTCCTCGGGAGGCAGCGTTCCGTAGATGGCCGCAATCTTGGCGATGGTCGTGGTCTTGCCCACTCCTGTGGGTCCCACGAGGGCGAACACCTTGGGCGGATGGAGCTGGCTGTTGTGGTCTATCTCGACCGAACCGACGATCCTGTCGACTATCAGAAGCTCGAACTCGTTCCTTGTCGGGACTGCCGGAAGTGCCGGCTCAAGCTGCGAGCGCAGGTCGCTGACGATCCAGTTTATGTAGCTGTCGGAGAAATCGTTCATGGCGAGGATCGATCTTGCGTGGTCCATAAGAGGCTCCAGGGGATCCTTTTCGGGCTCCTTCTCCTCTTCCTTTGCCTGTTCATGCGGTTCCTGCAGGTCTTGCGGGTTTTGCGTCTCCTGCGGTTCCTGCTCTCCTGCTTCTTCCTGCTCCCGGGTTGCAGCAGGCTGCTCCACCTGTATCTCCTCCTCCGGTTCGAAGGCCGGATCCGGTGTATTGGACTCGGGGTCGGGCGTGTAGGCTTCCTTCTCGAAGCGCCTGATGTCCCTCTCCTCCTCCGCCTCGCGTCTGAGCTGCTCCGCGCTCTTTCCGGGTGCGGTCTCGGCCGGCTCGGCGGCAGCGGGAGTCTTCTTCTGAACGGGTTCCTCGATCAGGAAACAGGTGAGCTCGCAGTGGCGCTTCTTCCTGATTCCCAGGAAGCCCGAGGCCACCACGTCCTTGCGGCTGTGTATGCGGATGCGGTCGCCGTATTTCTCACGGGCTTCCCTTACGGCCTCCTCGTAGGTTGGGGCAACTATTGTAATGCAATTCATGAAAGCCTCCGCATGCACATGGTATCTAATAGGATATCATCATAATCATGATTCCGCCAGTATCTTGCGCGCGCAGGAGGCAAAACAACACAAAAGTGTTTGTTCAGAGAATGTATCTGGTCAGGTCCTGGTTCTTGACCAGGTCGGAAAGCCTTTCGTTGACATAGTCGGATGTGATCTCAACCGTCTGTCCGCTCATCTCGTTGGCCTTGAAGCTCAACTCGTCCAGCAGCGTCTCCATGATGGTGTACAGCCTTCTGGCGCCGATGTTCTCTGTCGTCGAGTTGACCTCCGCGGCGATCTCGCTGACGCGGCGCAGGGCGTCGTCGCCGAAGACGACCTCCACTCCCTCGGTCCTCAGTAGCTCGCGGTACTGCAGAGTGATGGCGTTCTCAGGCTCCTTGAGGATCCTGTAGAAGTCGTCTGCCGTGAGGGCATCCAGCTCCACGCGGAGCGGGAAACGGCCCTGAAGCTCCGGAATCAGGTCGCTGGGCTTTGAGACGTGGAAGGCGCCGGCTGCGATGAACAGGATGTGCGACGTGTCGATGACGCCCCACTTCGTGGTGACCTTCGTTCCCTCGACTATCGGAAGGATGTCCCTCTGCACGCCTTCCCTGGAAACATCCGGGCTTGAGGTGGAGCTGTTCTTTCCGGCGATCTTGTCGATCTCGTCGATGAAGATGATTCCCATCTGCTCGGTGCGCTCCTTGGCGATCTCGGTGGCCTTCTCCTGGTCGACGCTGCGCTCCGTCTCCTCCTCGGTGAACAGCTCGCGGGCGCGCTTGACCGTGACCTTGCGGCGCTGCTTGCGCGGACCGCCCTGGGCGTTCTGGAAGATGGAACCCAGGCTGTTCATTGCGTTCTGGATGTCCTCCATGGAGCCGCTCATGAGCTCGATTCCGACCTTGGACCTCATGGGCACGTTGGCGATCTCAATCTCCGTGTTGTCCAGAAGACCTGCGCGAAGCTGCACGCGTATCTGCTCGCGGGCGCTGATTCTCGCGCTGTCGAACTGTGCGTCCGTGGTGGCCGTCGACTTGACGTTGGGAATCAGGGCGTCGAGAAGCCTCTCCTCCACCCTTTCCCTGACCGCCTGCTCGTTGGCCGCGGCAAGCTCGCGCCTGACCATCGAGACGGCGCTTCCCATCAGGTCGCGGACCATCGACTCGACGTCGCGTCCGACATAGCCCACCTCGGTGTACTTGGTGGCCTCGACCTTGATGAACGGGGCGTTGGACAGCCTTGCGATCCTTCTTGCGATCTCGGTCTTTCCCACGCCGGTGGGTCCGATCATGATGATGTTCTTGGGATAGACTTCTTCCTTGATGGACTGGGGAAGCTTCTTCCTCCTCGTGCGGTTGCGCAGGGCCACCGCGATCGTCCTCTTGGCCTTGTCCTGGCCGATGACGTACTTGTCCAGCTCGGCTACGATCTGCGAGGGCACCATCTCGTCCAGCGAGAGCGGCTTGGCCTTCTCTTCCTGCGCTTCCGTGGCGATCAGACTCTTATCTTCATTGACGATCATTTCTTCAGACATCAGCCGATCTCCTCGCAGGTGAAATTCGTGTCGGTGTAGATGCAGATGGAGCTGGCGATCTCAAGCGATTTGAGAGCGATCTCCTTCGCGGAAAGCTCCTTGGCGCAGTCCAGATATGCCCTGGCCGCGGCGACGGCGTAGTTTCCGCCGCTTCCGATTGCGACCGCGTTATACTCGGGTTCGAGGACATCGCCCGTTCCCGTGATCAGGAAGACCTTCGTCCCGTCGGTGGCGAGCATCATTGCCTCCAGCTTGCGAAGGGCCCTGTCAAGCCTCCATTCCTTGGCGAGGGAGATGGCGGCCATGGTGAGGTCTCCGCTGACCTCGGCCAGCTTCTTCTCGAAAAGCTCGAAAAGCGTGAACGCGTCGGCGGTTCCGCCTGCGAATCCTATTACTATCTTGTCCTGGTATATCCTTCTGACTTTGCGGGCGTTGCCCTTCATCACGGTGTCACCGGCTGTGACCTGTCCGTCACCGGCGATGCAGACCTTGCCGTCCTTCTTCACCGCGACAATCGTTGTTCCCCTGAAACTCATTTGTCCTTCCTCCCGTGCGGATGGCTTTTCCTGTACACTTCCTCAAGTCTTTTTCCCGTCACGTGCGTGTAGATCTGCGTGGTCCCTATGCTTTCATGGCCTAGAAGGACCTGGACAACCCTTATGTCCGAATCGTTGTCGATCAGATGCGTCGCGAACGAATGCCTGAAGACATGCGGCGTGAACTTCTTGGACAGGCCCAGCCTGTCCCTGTACTTATCAAAAATACTGTGAACAGTCGAAAGCGGCAACTGCTTCCCCTTCGCGTTGACCAGAACGGCCTGCTCGCCCTCGATCCTGTTCTCCTTCAGGACCCTCTCCCTTTCGGGCAGATACTCGTCCAGCATGGCCAGAGCGCGCGAAGTCAGGAACACGAAACGCTGCTTGTTCCCCTTTCCGGTGACCAGTATCCTTCTGGCCTTGAGGTCCATGTCGGAGACCTTCATGCCCATGATCTCGGACAGACGGCAGCCGGTGGAATAGAACAGGTTGAACATCGTCACTTCCATCAGCGACGTGTAGTCGTCCGTAGGGCATGAAAGGATCCTCTCCACCTCCTCCGGCGCCAGGACCGTGGGAATCTTGCGTGTGTTCTTGGCGTTGGAGACGCGCCGGAAGGGATCGGTCTGGACCACTCCGTTCTCCCTGAGGTGATGGAAGAACGTCCTGTTGGCGCTGAGGATCCTGTTGATGGTGGCGTGGCTGAGTTCCTGTTCGTACAGGTCGGACGTGAAGGCGGCCGCGTCCTCGAACGCCATCTCGCTCAGGCCCAGGTCATGGGACACGAGATAGTCGTCCAGGCGCCTGAGGTCGTGGGCGTATGAGACTACGGTCTTCTCCGAATACCCCCGTACATTCCGGAGGTATTCCAGGAACCCGTCTATCTGCGCCCTGTTCAATGCCTGCCTGTCGTTGCCTTCCATACGGACAGTATATCAGTTAATGCGTTCCCTTACCATGTATATCCTGTCGCCGAAGCGCCTGGTGTCGGGCCCTTCGTCTCCTCCGTCCCACTCCAGGATGCTGCGGCACAGACCGCTCCTGTCCAGCTCGGTGTCCGACAGCGTGTTGATTACCTTCGCACCGGCGTTGAACAGGTCGTTGGTCCCTGCCTGTATGAAGCGGTCGCCCACGCCGTGGCTGCCCACGAACACGTCCTTTCCCATCTGCGTGCCGTAGCCGCAGGTGTTCAGCGTACCCGAAAGCTGAGGCGCCTGCACGGCAATCACGATGTCCCCATAAGCTGCGATTATCATGTTTCTGGCGGCGAAGTTGGATTTATAGGCAACGGTATCCGGTGCGAAGCGGCTGAGGACGGAACCTCCGCAGTCCAGGATCCTGTGCCTCATGTTCATGGTAAGCGACGGATACTCCAGGTCATGCCCGCAGGCAAGCACGCCTATGCATCTTCCGTGCCCGTCCAAAGCTCCGCGCATGGCCGCCTGGTCGATTCCCTCTGCAAATCCTGAGACAACGGTTATGCCGTTCTCCGCGGCCTCGAGTCCCAGCCGGTAGGCCTGCTGGAGCGCCCCGTAGCTTGCGCTGCGCGTTCCTACCACAGCGACGGCGATCCTGCCCGGGTCGGGGCGCTTTCCCGTGCAGAAGAGCATGTAAGGCAGACCCTTCTTCAGCGACCCGAACGACGGCCACTGGACATCGCCGTACCAGATGATCGAATTGTCCCTGCTTCGCGACAGCCAGTGTATGACGTCCCTCGTCTCCCGGCGGTACATATGGAAATGCCCGTCGTTGCGGCAGATCTCCTCAAGGCTCCTGCCGCCCTCCACATACCTGTGCCTCTGCGACAGGCTCAGGTAGCTGTTGAATCCTATTGAAAGCCTTCTCTCAAGCTCAATGCAGTCGTATTCCATAGGAACCCTCCACGCTACCATGTACAAGCGCGCGGCGGTTCATATTGACGGAATTGAAGGGATTTCGGGAAATATTTTACTTTTTTTCGTCCGGATGACCGGCCTCGAAGGCCCTGAACAGGTCGTCGGTGTCCACATGGGTGTAGATCTCGGTCGTCCTGATGTCGCTGTGGCCCAGCAGTTCCTGCACGGACCTGAGGTCCGCGCCGTTCTGCAGCAGGTGCGTGGCGAAGCTGTGCCTGAGGGTGTGGACCTTGGCATCTACGCCCGCCATGTCGCAGTACTTCTTCATCCTCACCCAGATCTCCTGGCGTGTGATGACCCTCTGCTCCTGGCTTATGAACATGTACTGGGACTTGCTGCGCCCCAGAAGACGGGGCCTGACGCTGGAGATGTATGTCTCCAGAAGGGATGCGGCGACATCGCCCACGGGGATCATGCGCTCCTTGCTCCCCTTTCCCAGCACCACCAGGCGTTTCTCTGTGCTGTAGTACCTGTTGACCCTCAGTTCCGCGCACTCGCTGACACGAAGGCCGCAGGAATAGATCAGTTCGAACATCGTCCTGTCGCGGAAGCCTATGTCGGTCGTGGTGTCAATTACGCTTATAAGTTTTGTCACGGAGTCGGAATCCAGCGTTGCGGGGAGCTTCTTCGGAGTCTTGTTCTTCGGAAGCAGCTCGGTCGGATCGTCCTCGCGCATGTGTTCCTTGATTATATATGAGAAGAACGAGCGCAGCACCGTCTGCACGCGCGCCATGGTCCTCGGAGCCACGGGCTCTCCGGTCGCCCCTCCGCGGGACCTGTAGAGCAGATATTCCTTCAGGTCGGCCGTGGTGACGGTGACGTAGTCGAGGCCGTTGTCGTCCAGATATGAAAGAAAGCATGCAGCCTCACGCCTGTAGACATCTCTTGTGGCGTTGGATGCATGCTTTTCTATCAGAAGACTCCGTGTGAAGTCCTCGAGGACTGAAATGTTCATCCTGTTATTTGTTCTCGTCGTTCCTCTGGTACCTCAGAACCGACGGAATCGAATAGTCAGTGGAATTGGCGTTCGGAGCCTGCCTGCGGCCCAGCTGGGTCTGGAGGTCCTGCCATCTGTTGATGGAGATGACCTCGTCCGGCTTCCTCTGCGGATCCTGCTTGGGCTGTGCCTGGGAAGCGGCGGGAGCCTGTCCGGCGGCCCTGTTGTCGGCGTTGTTGACGAACTGGTCGAACCTGGGCTGCTTCTTCTCGAACTGCGGCATGTCGACTGTGACGCTCTCGCGCTCGAAGCCTGTGGCGACGACCGTGACCTTGACCTTGTCGCCCAGATCGGGATTGTAGGCCTGACCTGCGATGATGAGTGCATCCTTGTCGCAGTTCTCTGTGATCATCTCGACGACATCCTGATACTCCTGCAGAGTGAGTCCGTCACTGGCAGTGAGGTTGACCAGGACGCTCTTCGCGCCATCGATCTTGGCGTTCTCGAGAAGCGGGTTGGAAATGGCCTGGCGGGCGGCGTCGACCGCGCGGTTTGCACCCTCTCCGAGACCGATGCCCATGATGGCATCGCCCTTGCCCTTCATGACTGTGCGGACGTCTGCGAAGTCGATGTTGATCTCACCGGGCTCCGTGATGAGCTCGGAAATGCCCTGGACGCCCTGTCTGAGGACATCGTCGGCCATGAGGAAGGCCTGCTTGATCGGCGTGTTGTTCTCGGCGACCTTGAGGAGGTACTGGTTCGGGATGAGGATCAGGGTGTCGACGTTCTTGCGGAGGCGGTCGATTCCCTCGTTGGCGAACTGGAGCTTCTTGCGGCCCTC
>JAGABK010000051.1 GCA_017614625.1 Spirochaetales bacterium | reverse complement strand
GATTTACGCCAGCGTGAAGAAGTGATCAGAAACCGTCCTTGATCTCGTTCAGTTTCAGGAAAGTGTGCTCAAGCGGCTTGTACAGACCGGTGTACAGGTCCGTCAGCTCTTCATAGGTCTTCGCCGTCGAGGGATCCGGCCAGAAGTGCTTCCTTTCCTTCACGAACACCGAGGCCTCGTCCAGGTCTTTGTACTCCCCCAGACCCACAAGGGCGAAGATGGCAGCTCCCAGGGCGCCGGCGTGCTGGTTGTTGCACGGGACGCTGACCTCGGTCTGAAGCACGTTGGACAGAATCTGCATCCACTTGTCGCTGTTGGCTCCGCCGCCGACGGCGCGTATGCAGGAGACCGGGGTCGTCACATAGCCCAGCCTCATGTCCATGCAGATGCCCTCCATCATGGCGTTGATCATGTGGCGCCTGTCGTGCTTCAGGCCCATTCCCACGAACACGACCCTGGCGAAGTCCGACATGGGCTTGTGCATGCCCGCGATCCACGGAGTGGCCATGATTCCGTCCGAACCGGCTCCTATTTCCGCTATCTCCGGATTGATGATGTCGAACACCCCGTCTCCCAGCTCCTCATACTCCTTGTGGTACAGCTGCCTGACGGCCCAGTTGAGCGAGCTGCCTATCGAGCGCATCGTGCGGATGAGCCTGATGTCCCTCTCCTTGGTGAAGTTCGAGGACGCCTTGTAGATGATGTCGGAGCTGTGGTCGAAGACCTTGGCCACCCAGCCGGAGGTTCCGAAGTAGGCGTGGATGTCTCCCACCTTGCCGCAGCCTGAGCCTATGGTGATGGCGGGAATGTCTCCGCTTCCGGAGAAGACGGGCACTCCCTTGGGGATGCCGGTGACTTCGCTGGCCCACGCGTTGACCTCCCCCACCTTGTCCGTGCCCTGCGAAAGGGCCGGGAACTTCGTGATGTCCAGGCCGGAGAGGATGGTGTTCCTGCCGTAGATGGCGTCTATCTCCGGGTCGTAGGAATGGACGAAGTCGTTGGAGATGTCGGAGGCCCTCTCGCCTGTTAGGCGGCGCTTGATGAACGAGCCCAGCTCCTCTATGGTGTCCGCCTTGTCGTAGAACTGCGGGAGGTTCTCGTGGCACCAGCGCAGCCTGGCCCAGTAGCTCTGGGCGGAGAACATGGGGCGCTCCACCTTTGCGTTCATCTCCTGCGCCTGCTTCTCCGCTCGGCAGTCCATCCAGATGAGGCTGTTGTGAAGCACGTTCCCGTCCCTGTCCAGCGGAATCATGCCCTTCCACTGGTTGCAAAGGCAAACTCCGGCTATGTCGGAAGGGCGGCATTTTGACAGGACTTCGCGGGTGGCTTTTACCAGGGCGTCCCAGTACTCGTTCGGATCCTGCTCGGCGTAGCCCTCGTGCGGAATGAACAGCCTGAGGTTCACAGTGGTCTTGGCAAGAATCTCTCCGCCGAATGAAATGATGGCCGCTTTCAGGCCTGTTGTGCCATAATCATATGCAAGAATGGTTTTTTGGGACATCGTCAACCTCTCAGACGACCTTTCCGGGATTCAGGATCCCCTTCGGGTCGAACACTTTCTTTATTCCCCTCATGATCTCAAGCTGCCTCTCCCCGAGCGCTTCCAACAGATATGCCTTCTTATCGAGCCCTATTCCGTGCTCGCCGCTCACAAGGCCTCCGATCTCCTTCGCCCTTGAGTACATCATGGCGAAGGCGCGGTCCTTGCGCTCCTCCCAGACCCTCTCCTCAAGGCCGTCGCGGCAGAGATAGATGTGCAGGTTTCCGTCCCCTGCGTGGCCGAAGCTCGGTATCCTCAGGCCCACGGTCTTCGCGACCTCGTGGGTATAAAGGATGAAGTCGGCCACAAGGCTCCTGGGCACGACGACATCGCACTCGTCCATCTGGTCGGTCGAGCCCTTTATTGCCTCGAGGAAGGCGCTTCGGGCCGACCATACGGAGGCCGAGCGCTCCTCGGTGTCTATCATGTACACGTCTATGGCGTCGTTCTCCAGGCAAAGCTCGGCTATGGTCTCCATGTCGTGCATCACCGCCTCGCGGGTGTTGCCGTCGAAGGTCAGAAGGAGGTAGGCGTCCGAATCGTGGGTCGGGAACTTCTTGCCCAGGTATTCCTCGGCGAAGAGGATGACGTCCTGGCTCATGTACTCGGTGGCAACCGGGGTCACCTGCGCCCTTATGATCTTGGGCACCGTGGATATGGCCTCTCTCATGCTCCTGAACGGAACCAGGATGCTTATCGCATGCTCCGGCTTGGGGATTATCTTCAGCGTGGCCTCAGTCACGATGCCCAGCGTACCCTCGCTGCCGATAATCAGATCCTTGAGGTCGTAGCCGCTTGAGTTCTTGACGACCTTGCTGCCGAACCTCATGACCTCGCCCGAAGGAAGGACGACGGTTATGGCGCGCACCGAATCGCGGGTCACCCCGTACTTCATGGCCCTCATGCCGCCGGCGTTGGTGGAGATGTTGCCGCCTATGGTGGCGCTCTTCTCGCCGGGGTCGGGGCAGTACTGGAAACCGCGCTCGTCGCAGTAGGCGGCAAGCTCCATGAGAAGGATTCCGCTCTGCACCGTGACGGTGAGGTTGTTCTCGTCCAGCTCAAGGACCTTCTTCATCAGCGAGGTGTCCAGCATTACGCCGCCGTGGATCGCCACGGCCCCTCCCACCAGGCCCGTTCCGGAGCCTCTGACGACCACCGGGAGGTTCCTTCCGTATGCGTATTCCATGACCTTGGAGACATCGTCCGTACTGAGGACCTTCACGAGCACGTCAGGCGTTCCGTGCGCCGTGCCCAGCTCGTCGTGGCAGTAGTCCTCGTTGATTTCGGAGCCCCTGAAGACCCTGCCGGGGAAAAGGGAGCTGTAGTGGTTGAAATCGCTGTCCGTGAACTTACTGAACATCCGCCCTTCCTCCTTTGATCCTTTCGATCAGCATGGGGATTATCTCGTACAGGTCCCCGACGAAGCCGTAGTGGGCGACATCGAAGATCGGGGCCGTCGGATCGCTGTTGATGGCCACTATCAGGTCGCTCCCCTTCATTCCGGCGACAGTCTGCACGGCGCCGGAGACTCCCACGCAGACCAGGAGCTTGGGCTTGACCGTCCTTCCGGAGAGCCCTATCTGGTGCTTGGCGTCGAACCAGTTGTTCTCCACCAGCGGCCTTGTGCATGCCATCCTGGCGCCTATGAGGGAGGCGAACTCCTGCACCATGGCCAGGTCCGCCTTGCTCTTGACGCCGCGTCCGCACTGGACGAGGATCTCGGCCTCGGAGATGTCCACGTCCTCGGGCTTCATCTCCACGTCAAGTATCTCCTCTCCCGACTTCAGCATCTCCGGCGTCACCTTCATGATTGTGGCGGCCCTGCGGCAATCCTTCCTCTCCGGCTTGGAGAATATCTTGTAGCGGACGGTGCAGAACTGAGGCCTGTTGTTCGGGGTCATGATGCGGGCCATGATGTTTCCGCCGAACGCCGGCCTTATCTGGACAAGGTCCGTGTCTTTGGTCATCTCGAGCGAGGTGCAGTCCGCCGTGAGTCCGGTCTTCAGCCTTGCCGCGACTCTGGGCGCCAGCGAGCGTCCCACGTTCGTAGCTCCCACCAGTATGGACGACGGCCTGATTTCCTGAATGAATGAGTAAAAAACATTGGCGTAGGGTTCGATGAGGAAGTCGTTGAGCTTCTCATGGTCGTAGACATAGACCTCGTCTGCACCGTAGCAGTAAAGCTCCTCCGCCCTTTCGGCTATGCCGCTTCCGATCATCAGGGCCATGACCTTCTGGCCAGTTACGGAGGCAAGCTCGCGGGCCTTTCCCAGAAGCTCGAAGGTGACGTTGTGTATCTTCCCGTGGAAGTGGTCGCAGAAGACCAGTATTCCCTTCCATTCGTCCTTGTTCACCCCGGGCGCGGTCTCTTCCTCGAAGGTGACGGCGCCCTCGCCCTTCTTCACGCAGAGCCTGCAGACCTTGCAGCCCATGCCTATGGAAAGGCCTTCCTTCTCGCTGTAGCCGATTGCACCGAAGGGGCACAGAGCCTTGAGCTTCTCACCGAGTTGGGCGGTGACCTTTTCCCTGTGTATCACAAGTCCCATGTCGCCCTCCTCAGATGAACTTCTTTTCGGAAAGAAGCGAATAAAGCTTCTCCGAAAGCTCGGACGACGTTCCCTCCACCATGGTGCGGGAGGAACTCTTCTCGGGAGGATAGACCTTCTGGACCTGGGTCGGCGAACCCTTCAGCCCGTAATGGGAGGGGTCGCGGTCCTCGAAGTCCTCGAGCGTGAAGCTCTTTATCACGCTCTCGTCGGTGGCCTTCTTCCTGCGGTAGGACGGGAGCCTGGGCGTGTTGACCTCGCTCTCCATGCAGATCAGGCACGGAAGGGCGATCCTCACGGTGACTATCATGTTCTCCTGGTTGGCATCGACCGTGATATGGCCTTCGGCGATGTCCCTGACGCGGATGACGTTCGAAAGATGCGGAATCCCCAGATGCTCTGCCGTCTCTGCTCCGACCTGGGCGGTATCTCCGTCGGTGGTCTGCTTGCCGCAGATGATCAGGTCGAAGGGTCCGGCCTTGCGGATGCCCTGGCTTATTGTGTAGCTGGTGGCAAGGACATCGGCCCCTCCGAAGGCCCTGTCGGTCAAAAGGAAGCCTTCGTCGCATCCCATCCAGACGCACTCCTCAAGAGCCTCCTTGGCCTGCGGGGGTCCCATGGTCAGGACGGCCACCTTCCCTCCGGTCTTCTGCCGGATTTCCAGCGCCGCCTCCAAGGCGTAGAGGTCGTAGGGGTTCAGCTTGTTCCCCTTCTTCGGTCTGATCAAAAGTCCCGTCTTCCCGTCGACTTTCACGTTGCTCGAGCCGGGAACCTGCTTCACGCATACAAGTATGTCCATCAACTCTTCCCTTCAACTGTTTCTCGTTATCTATCAGTTGTTTTAGTTCGTTTACATTGATTATGAACGCTTACAGCTGACATTGTAGTCCTTGTCATAAAAAACCCCATTATCTACTGCCTTCAAGTTAAACACATTATTCAATGGACTGTTCCATGAAATGCTTATCCGAACAGAACCCAACCCTCTCTCATAACCCTCTTTAATGAATGATTGTTTATCAACTTGAGATACTGAATTTGGAATAATAACAGAAGCGCAATGTGCATTGTAAAAAGCATGTTTTGGAATCGATGTGCAATCATTTCCAATTTCAACAATACCTTTATACTGAGTAAAAGCCCCTTCGCAGTTAAATGGGAAAGGTTTCTTGGTTTTGGGATCAGTCATGTAGTCTTGTTTTATCGCGAATTCCCTCAAAGAATTATGGATTATTAGTTTTCTCAACGAGTCACAGTTTCTGAAAACCCCATAACCAATCTTTTCCACTGAAGTCGGAATTGTGAATTCCGACAATTGCCCACAATTTGCAAACATGTAGGATTTGAGTTCCAAAAGTGAGTTGGGAAAAAATACACTAACCAATCTTTCACATCCCGAGAATGCACTTGAACCAATTGTTTGAACTGTCTCGGGAACAATAAATGATTGAAATGCGCACGAACTAAAGGCACTAGTTCCTATTGTTTTTAATCCCTCATCACAGAAAACATATTTAAGGTTCTCGCAAAAATCAACGGCATAGTCGTCAATTTTGATTAAAGTACCGGGACAGTAAACGTATTCAATTCCTTTGCATTCCATGAACGCCGCTTCTTTGATTCCTTGAACTCCAGCAGGAATCCACAAGGACGAAGGTACCTCATCAGAAGACTTGTTAAACCCAACCACATTATTGCCTTTGATTTTCAAAAACTTTTCCGACCCTTTTGAAAAAGCATTGAATACAATAGGATTAGTCCAAACCCAGCTGTATGAGGGGGCACTCTCCTTCGCCAAAGAGACCTCTTTTGGGAAGCTTTCGATAATGAACTCCTTATACTTGGGACTATTGAACAAAAGAGGAATGTCATTAGCCTTTTTCATTTCCTGTTCCAGGAGGTTGGGAACAGTATTGCCATACTCTTCTTCGTATTGCTTTTGAAGGGTTATTAACCGCTCATTGTCCTCTTTGATTTCTTTAACTAATGCTTCACCTCTGTCATTGTATTGCTCAATTGTGTTAAGTACTTGAGGAAAGCTGCTGTTGATACTAAAAAACTTGTTTATC
>JAGABK010000050.1 GCA_017614625.1 Spirochaetales bacterium | reverse complement strand
GCTGGCATTTTACTCATATCACTATCTCCATTGCCGCCCGGGCAGGCGGTCATAATTGAATTACTCCTTCACGAAACCCTCGATGGGTTTTCCGTCCGCCATGGGCATGTCGAATCCCATGGCCTTCGCCAATGTGGGCGCCTCGTCCACGATGGGCCTTCTCTCCACGACCACGTTCCTGTTGAAATCGGGGCCTGTGACGTTCATCACCGGCTGGGGGCCCAGATCCGGATTGTATCCGTGGGTGGCCCTTCCGAAGCGGTAGTCCGTGTAGTCGTACGGCTGGATCACAGGCCTGTTGATGCCGTCGGAGAACGATGTGTATCCGTCGGTCTCGAGCACGAACGAGAATTCCCCATTCAGGTGCTCGCGCCTGTCGATCTCCTCGGCGGTGAGGACCTCGTTGAATCCGTAGATGCCCTCCTCTGCCATCTCCTGAAGCAGCTTGTACACCGCGTCGTAGGTCTCCTTGTCGTCCGGATCCTTCAGGTGGACCAGGTCGCTCATGGCGTCCGAAAGGCAGAAGGCCTTCCAGTCGACGATCTTCCCGTCCTTGTCCGCGGTGATGAAGCCGTGGTCCTTCAGGTACACGTTGGGCTTGATGATCCTTCTGGTGGAGAGCTGTCCGTGGTCGCTGACCACGCAGATGTTGGTCTGCTCGAACACGCCGGCGTCCTTGAGAGCCTGCACCAGCAGGCCGAACTGCTCGTCGACGAACTTCACCGCCTTATCGGTCTCGGCGTTGAACACGCCGTACTTGTGCCTTGTTCCGTCCATGATGCCGTCATGCACGAACATGACCTCGGGTTTGAACTGCCTGATGATGTCGCAGGCCACCGCGATCTCGAAGTTGTCGATGTAAGGCTCGATCATGAAGTTCTTGCGTCCGCCCTCGTGGAAGGTCGGCGGAAGGAGATGCGAGTTCTTCTTCAGTATCTCTATGACCTCTTCCGAGGAGCCTTCCCTGCGGAAGCAGGACTCGAGGGTGTCGCCCTCAAGCGGCATCCAGCACTCGTTCCACAGCCAGTCTATGCTCTTGTGGGAGCCTGTGACGGGCCAGCCGACGGAGCCTGTGGTGTAGCCTGCGCGCTTGGCGCAGTCGAAGAAATCCTCGACCTTCACGTATCTGTGGTCCCAGATCCAGTTCATCTCCTTGTCCTCGGTGGTGAACAGGAAGTTGGACACGACGCCGTGCTTGTTGGGGTAGCAGCCGGTGGCGATGCTGGTGTGCGCAGGATATGTGATGGACGGATAGATCGTCCTCACATGCGTGACCTGGCAGCTGTCCTTCATCACGCTTCCGAAATTCGGCATGCCCATGAGCTGGTCCACGTCCTCGCGGACCATCGCATCGACAGAGAAAACAAGCAGTCTCTTCTTCATGTTTTCATCTCCTGTATATCCTTGCTTTCGTAGTTTTCCTTTGACATGGCCTTCCTGTTGGCCTCGACGGCGTCGTACTTCGGATTCCTGTCCAGAAGCAGCGTGCAGACCGGAGACCACATGAAGGCGACCTTGAAGACGCATGTCAGCGAGATCATTATGAATACGTAGAACACCGCCGACACGGGCCAGAACACCGGATAGAGCAGATAGAGGAACCCGTAGACCACCAGTGCGCTCAGAAAGGCGCGCGGAAGCTTTCCGAAGGCCAGGCAGATTCCGTTCCACAGTCCCGTCCCGAAGGAGGTCTCCCAGGCAGACAGCACTATCGAGGTGCATACTGACACGATCGCGGCCAGGAAGAATCCTAGGATCACGAAGGTCTCCACCACCCTTGCGGCAGCCGGGTTGGACTCCTGTATCCTCACTCCCAGCGTCTGGCTGACGATGAGGACCGCCACGTATACGGCAAGCACTATCTCATAGATGAGCCCGTTGACGAACTTCTTCCTGAAAATGGAGAAGAATTCCTTTATGCGGTTCCGGTCGGCCCTGTCGTCGTTGATCCTGATGATCAGACCTGTAAGGGCCAGCACCGCAGGACCGGCGCATACGACAGTGGCGCACAGGGCGCAGGTTATGAGGTTGAGGAGAATGAGGCTGTCCATCTCCTCGCCCAGTGTCCGTTTGAGAAATACCTTCATACCCATCCCCGGAAATCAGAAGACATAGTGCCCGTCTTCCGCAGGCTTTCCGTACAGCTTGGTCTTCGTCCTGATGTTCTGGACCTGTACGTCGTAATGGCCGTCGCCGGCCGTCGATATCCTTACCGTTCCGTCGAACGCGGTGTGGAACACCGTCGCGCCCGAACCCCTGTACCAGTTCAGGACCGCCTCGCTGGAGAAGTGGCTCTGGCAGGCCACTGCGATCTTCGGCTGGAGTGTGTTGATGTAGTCCTTGCTGTTGGAAGTCTCCCTTCCGTGGTGGTTCATCTTCACCACGTCGCTCCGGATCTGCTCTCCGTAGCGCTTGACCAGCTCCATCTCGTCGGCGAGATAGAGGTCTCCGCTCGACCAGAACGAGGAATCGCCGTACGTGATCCTCATGGCGAGCGACGAATGGTTGGTGCTTGCGGCGTCCGTCTGGTCGATGACCTGACCCTCGTAGGGCCAGAACACCTGCACGTCCACGTATTCGCCGAACTTGAACGAATCGCCCTCGTAAAGGACCTGCACCTCGATGCCAAGCTGCTCCGCCGTCATCATGGCGCCCTTGTAGACGTCCGTCCTGTATTCGACATAGTTCTTGTAGAGCTTCCCTATCCCGTAGCGTCTTGCGAGCTCGGTGAACGAACCTATGTGGTCCACATGGGGATGGCTCATGACGAATATGTCGATCTTCCTGATGCCCATTGCGTCGAGCACCGGAAAGAGCTCCTGATAGCTTATCTGATTTCCGCAGTCTACCATCATCACCAGACCCTCGGGGGACGTGTAGACCGCGCAGTCGCCGGCGTAGGTGTCGCCGTCGGCTCCGCTCAGGCCTATGTACCTGACGGTGAGCTTTCCCGCATCGTCACCGGTGTAATAGACCGATGATGTGTAGGAGCCGTCCTTGTCGGGTCCCTTCGGGGCTGAGGACAATGAATGACAGGAAACTGCACAAACCAGAACTGCAGCAAGCAGAAGCGCCGCCGCAATGATGACAGGATGCCTTTTCATGAAAATCCTTCTTGCCGTGACTCCCTATAAAAGGCAGGGCACCGGAATGCCCTGCCTCAGGGAATCAATACATACCTTCCCTACTTGGAGAGGTTGTACAGGTCGATCGCTTCCTGGATCGTATCGTTGGCTGTCTTGATGACTGCCTGGATGTCAGCAGTCGGATCGGAAGAAACAGTCTGGATAGCGAGCTTGTTGGCGGCCTTCATCTGTGTTCCGATGGGGATGTACGGGTTGTTACCGGAATCATCGGACTGTGCAAGGCTCTCGTAGATGGAAGCGAAGGTCGGGCACTTCTCGAGGAATGCCTTGTAGACCTGGCTCTCATATGCGCCCTTGTTGGGTGCGAGGTAACCTGTGACGGATGCGAAGTAACCGGCCTGCTCTGCCTGTGAGGCGAACTTGGCGAACTCGTAAGCACCCTGCTGGGCCCACTTGTCGCCGTTGTCGGCGATGAAGAGACCTGTACCACCGGCCATCTCACCCTTTCTGGAACCCTCGGCCGTGACGGAGATCAGCGGCTGGACACCGACTGTGAAGTCCTTGGCGACATCGAGGATCTTGGTTGTGATGGAGACGACACCGATGAAGAAGCAGCAGTTGTGTGTTCCCATCTCGGGGAGGACTTCCTTCTGGTAGTTCGAGCCATAGGGAACTGCGAGGCCTTCTCTGTGGAGGGTCTGGTAGAAGTCGAGCATCTTGGCGACGGTTGCGTTGACCTTGGAGTCGGAGACATAGAGACACTTGGTGATGTCGCCCTTGTATCCGTTGGCGTTGTCATAGTACATGATTCCTTCTCTGGCCAGCATCTCGTTGAAGTAGAATCCGTCCGGATGGAATCCGATGGGTGTCGAGCAGTATCCGCCTTCCTTGAGCTTTCTGCAGGCTGCGAGGAGGTCGTCAGTGGACTTGATCGTGGCGGGATCGATTCCGGCTGCCTTCAGCATGTCGGCGTTGTAGAACAGTGCGCCGTAGCTGTATCCCTGAGGATAAGCCCAGAGTTTGCCTTCCTGGTCCTGGTAAGCGGACTTGATGGCATCCCATGTCGTTGCCAGCTCGGGCCATCCGGCCTCATCGAGGTCGATGAACTCCTGCATCGGAACAGCGTAGCCGCTTGTTGCGAACTGGGCTGTGTTCTCGACTGCACCGTGGAATGCAGCGGGAAGAGCAGAATTCTCTGTGGATGCGAGCTTTGCAGCAACCTCAGCCTGGCCGCCCTGGTACTCGACTGTGACGTGGTACTTGGTCTGGCTTGCGTTGAAGGCATCGACGATCTGCTGATACTGGTTCTTCATTGTCTCACCATAGAATGTCCAGATCAGGACTTCCTTGGTTCCCTCGGGTGCGGGACCCCAGGACTCCTTGCCGGAGGCCTTGGGAGCAGCTTCTTCGGTTGCTGCGTTTGCGAACAGTGCGAACGTGCAGCAGAGAACGAGCAGAATTGCTAAAAGTTTCTTCATTTTTTTCTCCTTTTCCTATTTTTCTATACAACTTTTGTTGTCAGATTACGTTTTCATCAGCCCTTGATACCGCCTTTGGTCATTCCGTTGATGATGTAGTCCTGACCGAAGATGAACAGGATCACTGTGGGCAGGATGGCGACAATTGCGCTGGCCAGGATCTGGCTGTAGCGCACGACGTCTCCGGACACCAGGAACGAGATTCCGACCTGGACGGTTCTCTTGTCCATGCTTCCCGTGACCAGGACAGGCCAGAAGAAGGCGTTGTAGATGTGGACGAACAGGTACATGGCAAGGGATGTGATGGTCGGAACCGAAAGCGGTGTGGCTATCTTGAGCAGGAAGCGAAGGTTCCCGCATCCGTCAAGCTCGGCGGCTTCCTTGTAGTCCTTTGGAAGCGTCATGTAGTACTGCCTCATCATGAAGATCGAGGTGCTTCCCACGAAGCTGGTTATCATGAGGCCCAGATACGTGTTGTAAAGCCCCAGGTTCTGTATGGTGACGTAGTTCGTTATGACGACGACCTCGCCCGGGATGGACATGGCCGAGACGACAAGGGCGAAGAACACCTTCTTGAACTTGAAGTTGAAGAACACGAAGCCGTAGGCGGCGAGACTCGCCACGATTATCTGTATCGTGATGGCTCCCACGCACACGATGAGCGAGTTCTTCAGGTATGTGAAGAACGGGACCTTCTGGAACACCTCGAGGAAGTTCGAGAAGTACGGGTTCTTGGTGAACAGATGGAGAGGCGGCATAGTCAGCTCGTCCTCGACCTGCAGCGAGAAGAACACCGCGATGATCAGGGGCGAGATGAAAAGCAGACCTATGAGTGACTTGATGATGAACGGCGCCACTCTGCCGATTCTCTTCTTGGATTTTGCAGAAATGGTGATCATTGATAGTGTACGAACCTCTTCTCACACAGAAACTGGATTCTGGTCAGGATGAAAATCATCACAAACAGGAACAGGGCCTGCACACATGCGGTTTCGAATCTGCCGTGGATGATAGCGTTCTCATAGATGTAGTAGATGAGGTTCTTCGTGGCGTTGGCCGGACCTCCTCCGGTAAGGAGCTTGATCTGGTTGAAGGTCTTGAAGCTCGAGTTGATGCTCATGAACAAGACGAAGAAGATCTGGGGCGATGCCAGCGGGATGATTATGTCCTTGATCCTGCGCAGAGGACCTGCTCCGTCGAGGTAGGCGCTCTCGAGAAGCTCGTCGGGAACGTTCCTGAAACATACGAGCAGGAAGATGAAGCAGGATCCCACATGCTGCCAGATCGTCATGGCGCAGACGGACCACAGGGCTGTCTTCTGGTTGAGCAGCCATGCGACTTCCGTTCCAAGAAGGTTGTTGAGGACGCCGTTGTGCTTGCTGTAGATGAACAGGAAGATGGCCGCCGCCGGCGATGTGGCTATGGCCATGGGCAGCGCGTACAGCGTCTGGTAGAACTTGGAGAACTTCACCTTCTTGGTGGCCATGAGACCGAAGATCATGGCGATGGAGAACGTGAAAGTCAGGTTTATGGCCGCCATCTTGAGCGTGATGCCGACGACCTTCCAGAACTCGGCCTTCTTCAGGACGCGTACCCAGTTGGCGAATCCGACCCACTTGGAGAAGTTTCCCCTCTTGTTGGTGAGTGCAAAGGAAAGGACTATCGCCCTGATGAACGGGTAGTACGTGAACAGAAGCAGCAGGGCTATTGCAGGCAGGATGAAGAGATAGCCTACGTTCTGCCCTTTCATCCTCCTCAGGGCAAGCCCCGACATTGGAGCGACGGAATCTTTTGATTTTTTCTTAATCATCTTTTTCCTTCAGTTTTTTTCAGTACCTACATTCTATTGCCAAACCCCGCCGGACTGTAACGGAAAAGTTGAACCCGGAGGACGTTCTCACCGGAAAAAAACGGAAGCGATAATCAGCGCAAATGGCCCGGACAAGTCTCCGCAATTATTTCAGAACGGGAAAAACGGAAAAACAGAGCGAGTAATGTGCAACTGAATATTTCAAATCGAAAAAGTGCAATAATAATGCACCATAAAGAACATTTACCCACGGCCGGCAGTTTTCCCGGCCCCGGTTTGACGATGTAATTACATGCTTTTTGTGTATCTGTCCGCAGTAACGGCCTTCAGCCCCTGTACCGGGCAAGCACCTTCAGCGGGTCGTCGGCCATGATTATGCTCCCGCCCAGGGCAATGAGACGGTCAAGATTGGCGAACTCGTCCTCTCCCCTTCCGCCTGAGACAATGATGCGCATGCCAGTCTCCGAAAGCTCCCTGAAAAAGCTTTCCGGCATGTCCTCCTGTTTGATGAAACGCGTCCCGTCCGGGCGGTAGACCCAGTTCAGCGGGCATACGACCTCGCAGAAGGTCCGCGGATCGGTCTCCATCTCCCCGTTGTTCTCCCACGGATAGAAGGTGTGGTAGCGCAGCCTGTCGCCGTACTTCCTGAAGATATGCTCAACAAGGCGCCCGGAGAATGAGTTGATCAGGGTTCTGGAGCCCAGTCCGCGCTCCAGGACCATGGCAGCGCCCTTCTCTATGGCTCTGAAGGCGAACTCCTCCGTGCATCCGTTGCGC
>JAGABK010000049.1 GCA_017614625.1 Spirochaetales bacterium | reverse complement strand
CAACGTTTGACACGGACGCGAAATAACGTAATAATGCACATCGTTGGAGCGATGTCCGAGTGGTCGAAGGAGCCAGACTCGAAATCTGGTGTGGGGCTCGTCCTCACCTAGGGTTCGAATCCCTATCACTCCGAAACAGAAAGCACCGACGGGATGTCCGCCGGTGCTTTTCTGTTATTACACGTGAGAATCAGTTCTCAAACCCGTCATTGTCAGTTTACTGTTACCTGGAAGACTCCGGCCGAAGGAGACTGGATTGAAAGCTTCGTTTCTGCATCTTCGGCAATGATATAGACGTTGGCAGTCATCAGGGCGGGATATGAAACAGTTCCGTTTACCAGAATATCTGTAAAGCCTACATCGGGAATGATCAATTCAAGTTTTTTCCCTTCGGCCAGACCCGAGACCGTAATATTGGAAGGAACTCCGGCGAGAATCTGGGAACTGGCGCAGCTGCGTGTTGTTCCGCAGACCTGACAGGTTGCAAGATTTGCGGAGTATTGCCAGACGTGGTTGTGCTCAGGAACAGCAGCAGCTGCTGCGGCAGCCTCTGCAAGGGCCTTGTCGAGGCCGAGATTGGCTATTGTTGCCGCACCTTCGATCTTGACCGTGTCGGCTCCCTTGTAGACATCAAACTTCTCGTTGCCCGTGAAGGTTCCGCCGTTGATCGTGAAGGTTCCGAGACAGTAGACAGCGGCTCCGTTCTCGTTTGCAGTTGCCGAACTTGCCGTGAAGGTTCCGCCGTTGATCGTGACGATGCTGTTTGCGTAGGAGTTGATGATTGCTCCTCTTGCAGCCTTGCTTCCGGTGAAAGTTCCGGCGTTCACGACAAGAGTCGAGCCTTCATCATTCGAAACCTGGATCGTTCCGCCGTTGCTGGAGCCTGCATCGTTGTTGGTGAATTCGCCGTCGTTGATCGTAACGGAACCATGAAGTCCGATAAAGATGACACATCCGTTGCTCTTTTCAATGAAGTTGTCCCTGAAGATACCGCCGTTGATCACGAGAGTTCCGTAGCATCTGAAGACTCCTGCTCCGCCGGCAGAGTTCTGGCCCTGGATGATGACACCGGGATTGACCGTGATCTTTCCTCCGTCGTTCTTGGGCATGATGAACATTGATCTTGCCACGGGAAGAGCTGTCTTTCCTACGCCCTGGAACGTAAGCGAACCGGTCTTGTTTCCTTCAAGGGTGAGTTCTCCGGTAGCCCTGACGAAGAAGACGTCGTTGACCTTGTAGCCGGCTTCGACGGCGGCAGGTCCGTTCTCCTTTGTTCCGTCCGTGATCACGACATCCAGACCGTCCTTGTTGACGATTGTGATGTTCTTGTTGGCGACAACGATTTCCTTGGTGACCGTGATATCCGCTGTAACAGTGAGTACGGCAGTCTCACCGTCGAAAACCGATGCGACTGCGGCTTCGAGGGTCTCGAATCCCTCTACCCTGTCACCGACCTTTACAATGACATTTCCGGCAACCTCGGGCTCGGCTTTCTTGGCCGATGAGCAGGATGTCAGAACCATTACGACAATAAGAAAAATTGCCAAAGCAACTTTTTTCATGCAATACCTCCGTATTTTACTAATTGAAGTATCGGTCACATTTCTCATAAATGCAACTGATTATGAGAGCTGGTTTTCTGCATTTCTGCAGGAGATGAGGATGTGCATCGGACTTCGCCGTGCAGAGGACCTCGTCCTCGCAGACATCGCCTTCCGGCCAGTCGGGCGCACGGACGTCCCCGGGAAGCAGGCGTCTCGGTTTTCGTGGCGCCTGTTTCTTTATGATACTGTGGGATTCGAAGCTGCGCGGTATGAGGACACATGTGTCCGGAGCGCAGCCGGCCTGACGCCGGACTTCCGGCAGGCGGAAGGCGAATCCCTATCGCTTCCGTCTATCTCCCTCTCAGAAATAGAACAGTTCCTCGAACTTGCGGTCCAGGGCGATGCACAGCACCAGCGCCAGCTTGGCCGTGGGGTTGAACTGCCCGGTCTCTATGGAGCTTATGGTATTCCGGGAAACGCCCACCATGGCGGCCAACTGGGCCTGCGATATCCCCTGCTGAGTCCTTACTGTCTTTATGTTGTTCTTCAATACAAGCGAATCTTCCATGGCGCGCCTCAAAGGTCCGCAAGCTGGATAATCCATGCGGTCAGCCAGCAGAGTGCCGAAACCGAATACGCCGAAGCGACGAACAGCTCATGCTTCCTGCGCAGCTTGAAGAATTTATAGAAGAATACGGATGCCAGCGAGGCGGAGAAAACGAAGACCAGCTCGAACGGGGCCCTGCCGAAGACGATGCCGTCCACAATCAGGATCACTATGGAAAGGACTCCCATCAGTATCCAACCCAGCAGGACTCCGGCTTTCGATGTCTCGATCTCCGCCAGATCCATGCCCTTGTTCTCGTTCTGGCTTTTCTCCAGGATTTCTTCTCTTGTCATTGCAAGTCTCCTTTGCCAAGTTTTCTTGGCACGATTCAAATATAGCAATGCCAAGTTTTCTTGTCAACACCTTTTTCCGTCTGTGAAGTTCTGTGAACGTTTATGTAGAAATATGAGGTTTGCGCCGAATCCCTTTTTCCGTGCCCGCAGGGACTTTATCGTATCCGCAGGAGTCAGGAACATGGAATACCGACACGAAGTCAAACATCTGATCACCCGGGCGGACGCCCAGGCCATAAGGAACAACATGACGGCGGTGGCTTCCCCGGATCCGCACGCGGGACCGGACGGCAGCTACACCATCAGGAGCCTGTATTTCGACGACTATCGGAACACGGCCCTGTGGGAGAAGCTGGACGGAGTGAACCAGAGGCGCAAATTCCGCATCAGGTACTACAACGGAGACCTTTCGTACATCATGCTCGAGTGCAAGATCAAGCGCGACGGCGTGGGCTGCAAGCTCCAGGAGCGTCTTACGCAGGAAGAGCTTAAGCGGATCATGGACGGGGACATCGCATGGATGGCGACAAGCGGCCGTCCGCTTCTGGTGGACCTGTACGTGGAGATGAAGACCAGGGGGCTCAGGCCCAGATGCGTGGTCGAGTACATGCGCATCCCGTACGTATACGGGCCGGGCAACGTGCGCGTGACCATAGACTGGAACATCCGCACCGGACCTGCGGCTCAGTTCGCAGACCCGGACGGCCTGACATACCCCGTGGAGGGCAATCCCATGCTCCTTGAGGTCAAGTGGGACGAATACCTGCCGAACATCATAAGGCGCGCCACGGCCCTCAGGAGCCGCGGGCAGGGCGCCTTTTCGAAATACGCAGCATGCCGTGTATACGGCTGAGCCAATCAAAGCAAATCAATAAAGAGAGGAATATACGACAATGAGTTTCAGCGACATCTTCAAATCGAGTTTTCTTGAGAACGTGACGGCAGTCTCGCTTCCGGACATGGCCATTTCCCTTGTACTGGCCTTCTGTCTGGGCATGTTCATCTACCTTGTCTACAAGAAGACGTATTCCGGCGTCATGTTCAGCCGCACCTTCGGAGGCTCCCTGGTCGCCATGACGATGATCACCGACATGGTCATCCTGGCGGTCACATCGAATGTCGTCCTTTCCCTCGGAATGGTCGGCGCCCTGTCGATCGTCAGGTTCCGTACCGCCATCAAGGAGCCGATGGACATAGCGTTCCTGTTCTGGGCGATCGCTGGCGGCATCGTCCTTGCGGCGGGAATGATTCCCCTCGCAATCGTGGGCAGCGTCATCATCGGCCTGATCATGATCGCGTTCTGCAACCGCAAGACCATCGAGAAGCCGTTCATCGTGGTTGTCACATGCACGGACGGTGAGGCTGAGAAGCGTGTGGCCGGCTATCTTTCTGAGCAGGTCAAGAAGGCCGTCGTCAAGAGCAAGACGGCCCAGAAGGGCAATATCGAGCTTACTTATGAGGTCAACCTCAAGAGCGACGACACCGCGTTCGTCACGAAGCTGTACGAGATGGACGGGATCTCAAGCGCGGTCATGGTGAGTTACAACGGCGATTACATGGGGTGAGCCATGCTGAAAAGCAAAACCATCACGATTGTAGGATGCATAGCGCTGGTCGTGATGCTGGTCCTTGCGGTCCTGATCTGGGTCGGCAAGGCGGCGTACGGCAGGAACAGCACCAACGAAATGGGCTATGAGGCCTTCTTCGACAAGAGCTATGTCCATACGATCGACATCGAGATTGACGACTGGGACGGCTTCATCGCCTCCGCGACATCGGAGGAATACGTTGTCTGCAACGTCACGATCGACGGCGAGAAGATCAAGAGCGTCGGAATCCGCGCCAAGGGCAACACCTCGCTCTCGTCGGTCGCCTCGCAGGGCAGCGAGAAATACTCCTTCAAGATCGAGTTCGACCACTTCGTCGACGGCAGGCTCTACAGGGGCCTGGACAAGCTGAGCCTGAACAACCTGATCTACGACGCCACCATGATGAAGGACTATCTCGCCTACACGCTGATGGGCGAGATGGACGTGCCTTCGTCCCTTTGCAGCTACGTGGAGATCACGGTCAACGGAGAGACCTGGGGCCTGTACCTGGCCGTCGAGGGCGTCGAGGACAGCTTCCTCGAGCGCAACAACATGACGCGTGGCGAGCTCTACAAGCCCGACAGCCTGAACTTCGGAGGCGGGAGAGGAAACGGCGGCGGATTCGACATCGAGAACTTCCGCGTCAGCGACGATGACTCCGGAAGCAGCGTGGACACGTCTTCCATGGCGGTTCCCGACATGTCAGCGTTCGGAATGCCCGCGGATATGTCTTCCTTCGGAATGCCTGCCGACATGTCCACAGACATGATGTCGCAGATATTCGGACAGGGTCAGATGCCTTCGGGTGATATGAGCAGCTTCATGGGCCAGGGTCAGATGCCCGGCGGAAGCATGCCTTCCGGCATGTCCGGAATGCCCACAGGCGACATGAGCAGTTTCATGGGCCAGGGTCAGATGCCTTCCGGAACAACCGCTCCGGCAACGGACGGGACGGGATCTTTCTCGTTCAACATGTCCGATGTCTTCTCAATGGCGGGATTCGGAGGCGGCAACTTCAACTTCGGCATGGGAAACAGCGAGGTCAAGCTGCAGTATATCGACGACAATCTGGACAGCTATGCGACGATCTTCGAGAGCGCCAAGACAGTGCTGACGAAGAAGGACAAGGAACGTCTCGTCGAGGCCCTGCGCAAGCTGAATTCGGGCGAGGACATAGAGAACACAGTCTACACGGACGAGGTCATAAACTATCTTGCAGTGCACGATTTCCTGCAGAACAGCGACAGCTACACAGGCATGATGGTCCACAACTACTACCTCTATGAGGAGAACGGCCAGCTGGCCATCATCCCCTGGGACTACAACCTGGCCTTCGGGGGCATGAACGGCTCCGACGGCACGACGCTGGTCAACAGCCCCATCGACTCGCCGGTCGCCAACGGAAACGCAAGCGACAGACCTCTGATTGCATGGATCTTCAATGACTGCGAGGCCCTGGCGCAGTACCACGAGACCTACAGCAGGTTCGTGTCCGAGTACATCGAGAGCGGCTGGCTGAAAGCTGAGATCGACAGGGTCTACAAGATGATCAGACCCTATGTCGAGGCGGATGAGAACTCCTTCTATTCGGCTGAGGAGTTCGATGTGGCCATCGAGAACCTGCAGGCATACTGCTCCCTGCGCGGACAGAGCATCCGCGGACAGCTCGACGGCACGATTCCCTCGACATCCAACGGACAGCGCAACGCAAGCACGCTGGTCAACGGCTCGAGCGTGAATGTATCGGCCATGGGTTCCATGGGCGGCAGGGGAGGCTTCGGAGGCGGCGGCAACGGATTCGGCGGAGGAGACAGCTCCTCCCGGTCTTTCAGTCGTGAAAGCAGCAGGGATAGTTCGCAGAGCAGCATGACAAGTGCATCGGACTTCGCCGTGCAGCGCTCATCTTCCTCCCAGTCATCAACCGGAAGCCAGACGGGCGGAAGGTCGTCAACGGGAAGCAGGCCTTCAACGGGAGGTGGTTCCTCCGGCAGGTCGTTCACAGGCGGGTCGTCCGCGGGCGGATCGTCCATGGGCGGTTCCGTTTCGGCTCCTGACAGTGCGGGAGCGACTGCAGGCAGAAGCATGCCTGAAGGAATGAATATGCCGTCGGATTTCTCCGCATGGGGAGGAAGGGCCGGTTCTTCTGCGCCCAGGACCTCATGGCTGGAGGT
>JAGABK010000048.1 GCA_017614625.1 Spirochaetales bacterium | reverse complement strand
GGCACGGGAAGCTACCTGGCCGTATTCGCCGACGCCTACGAGGAACTGGGCCTGGTGCTCGGTTTCGACACGAAGAACAGCTTCCTTGACAACCGCTTCACGTTCACAGCTACAGGAGCCGCAGGCTACACACCGGTCAAGACCGACGCGAGGCTCCGAAATTTCAGATACAGCTTCAATCTGGACGCCAGCTACCGCATCGAGAACCTCAGGCTCTCGGTCAAGCTGCCGTTCCTCAGCGACCCGTTCGCAAGATACGACTTCCTCAACAGGAACACTGCGTTCACGCTGGATTCGGTCCTGGGCTCCGAGCAGTATTTCCCAAGGACCAACTCCGCGACGCTGAACTCCTACACCTGGTCGGTCGACGCCGCCTACAGCCTGAAGGCCGGCTCCTACAGCTTCAACCTCAATTCGCTCAAGGCGGACATCGACTTCAAGTTCGTCCTCGGCGACGACGGCATCTACAAGCCCTCGGTCGTGGAGGCCTCGCTTCCTTACGTGAGCTTCTCCTCCAACGGCACGTTCGTGGACCTGAAGGGGCAGAAGGTGGAGCGCACAAGGACCCTCTCGTACACTGACCAGCTGGCGCAGGACTTCGCCGACGAGCTTGCCGAGCTGCAGGCGTCGGAGGATGTCACGGAAGAGCAGAAATCCTCATCCGACCTCAAGGCCTATTCCGGACCGGATCTGGTGCTGGAGGAGAAGACCGTCTCCGAGGCAGCCTCGTTCAAGTCCGGCTACACGTTCAGCCAGAGCCTGGACAACAGGTACTCCGAGGAGCTTGAACACGACAGCTTCTACACCAGGGTCGACGGCTCGGTCTACGTGCAGGGCTCTGCGCCCGGGCAGTGGCTGTCCGTAACCGAGACCATAAGGCCTAGGTTCAATTTCTCGACCGACAACCTCTCCGGAATCAACGGAAAGCAGATCGACGAGTTCTATCTCACATCCGTCCTGAAGGCCACGGTGCCGAAGATAGGGCTGACCTACAACCTCAGCCAGACAGTCTACAGCCATTACTCGATTCGGAGCACCTCGAAGAACGAGCGGACAGACCGCTGGGGCAACTGGGACCGCAAGGACGTCACGGTGCACAACGCCTCGCTGTCGCACAAGTTCGGATACACGACGCTGGGCTTCTACGTCCAGCTCAAGCCCCTGGACGAGATCCTCAGGCCTTCGGCCTCGTACTCGCGCAACGGCCTTACGGTCAGCGCAGACTTCTCGTTCAAGCGCCCCTCGGGGAGCGCAGAGTTCAAGAAGGACGTGGGCAACCTGAACATCTCGTACACCGCAGCAGTCTTCACGTTCTCTCTGGCGAACAAGTACGATTTCTCCAAGGCCGAGCCCGACGCCTGGGAAGGCTACACCCTGACCCAGAAGCTCACGGTAAAGCCTTTGACCGGCCTCACGATCAACGAGAACGCCTCCTTTAAGGGGCGCTTCAGGGGCCAGAAGCTCTCCGCCGGGGCCACATACACGGTGGATGCTGACCTCTTCGCCATAAGCGCGTCGGCGACGATGAGCTTCAAGGGCGAGACATACGACAGGGACGCCCTTAACCTCGGCCTGAAGCTCAGGCAGGACAAGGTGGTCTTCTGGAAGGGCAGGATAGGGTTCGACTCGTCGCTGAACCTTGCCTTCAACTACGACTTCCAGAACCCGTACCGCACGGCGTTCACCGTGAGCTGGACCTTCGACTTCGCCGTGGCGGAGTTCCTGGACCTCTCGATCGCCGTCAGCAGCGCCAACAAATCGTTCGTCCGCTACTACGACGGGGACGGCTTCAGCTTCTCCAGGATGTGGCAGGACCTCCTGAAGTCCTTCGATTTCTTCGGGGACGGAAGGCGCAGCACGGGCTTCAACCTCTCGTCGGTCAGCGTAAAGGCAGTCCATCACATGCGCGACTGGGACCTCAACATTGACGTGACGGGCGGTCTTACAACAAAATACAGCCAGAAGTACGAATGGGCCACGGCGGTCACGGTCTTCATCAAGTGGACCGCGATCCCCGAGCTCAAGCAGCAGACTTCATGGGACAGCATAAACAAGGAGTGGAACTGAATGGGTACCAGTTTTGTATTCGACCATCCGGACGCAATGAGAAGCGTCTGCGGCATCAACGATTCCAACATACCGTACATCGAGAAACTGCTGGGATGCGGCATCTATGTCCGCGGGGACAGGATCGAATGCCATTCCGACGAGAGCGCCGACCCCCAGACTGTCGCCCATGTCTTCAGCGAGCTGCTTGACAGGCTCTGCCGTCTCGCGGAGATCACCAGCGACATCAGCGAGCCGGAGATCCTCATGGAGTACAAGGCCGTGCAGGGCGCCATCGACAAGGAGGAGGGCTCGAGCCCGTCCAAGAGGGAGTTCATCTCGGTCCTGAGCAAGGCCGTCTACCCGAAGAGCCACAATCAGGAGGAGTACATCCGGGCCATGAACCGCAGCCAGATCACCTTCGGAATCGGCCCCGCGGGAACCGGAAAGACCTATCTTGCCGTGGCCTACAGCCTGGGCGAGCTGCTCAGCGGCAGGAAGCAGAAGCTGATCCTTACAAGACCCGTCGTCGAGGCCGGAGAGAGCCTGGGCTTCCTTCCCGGAGACCTCTCGCAGAAGCTCAATCCCTACCTCAAGCCCCTTTACGACAGCATGGAGGCCATAATCGCCCCGGCGACCATCAGGCGTCTGGAGGAGTCCGGTGCCATAGAGATCGCACCGCTTGCGTACATGAGGGGAAGGAGCATCCACAACGCCTGCGTGATACTGGACGAGGCCCAGAACACGACTCAGGCGCAAATGAAGATGTTTCTTACTAGGATTGGAGAAAACTCTTGTGCTATAATAACCGGTGATGTGACGCAGATCGACCTTCCGAAGGAGTCCGCCAGCGGACTTCTGCAGGCGAGGAAGATCCTGCAGGGCATCGAAGGCATTGAATTCGTGGGCTTCTCCGCCGCCGACACGGTGCGCTCGCGTGTGGTGCAAAGGATAATTGACGCGTATGAAAAAAACGAAAGCAGATAGGACCGAAGGCCGAAAGACCACTGCGGTCCTCTGCGCTCTCATAATGATCGTATTCTCCGTTCTGCTTCCCGTCCTGCTGAAGTCGAACACCCAGGTGCAGTACAAATCCATCTACTCGGGCTACACGGTTGGAGTGATTGCGGAGAAGAACGTCTATGCGAAGAACTCGATCGACCTCGTGGACCACGACGCCACGCAGGAGAAGGTGACCGAGGCCAGGAAGGCAGTCCTTCCCGTGTTCACCTGGTCCTCCCTGAAGTCCTCCGAGATCATCGCCCGCGCCGACAGGGTCAGGGCCCTGGTCGGGGCCTCCGACAAGGCGGGTCTGATCCTGCTTCTGGGCGATGAGGCCATTGCCACTTCGGTGCTTTCCCTCGACCCGTCGCTTCTCGGAATCGCATACAACATCGTCAACGACATCGTCCTTGGCGGCTATTACGTGCAGTCGGAGCTGGATTCGGTCATGGCCGAGGGCTACGACAGCATCACGATCAGCAACAGCTACAACGGCTCGTCGCCTTCCTACGAATACGTCCTGTCCGTCGACGGGTCCAACCTCACGGTGGCCAACGTCGACCTGTTCATCGCCTCGCAGCTCCTGCAGAGCGCGGACAAGTTCAGTTCCAGGGACATCCTGATAGTCGAGGAGCTTATCGACACGCTCGCCGAGCCCAACGTCTTCTACGACAGCGTCCTGACATCGAAGAGAAGGGCGGACGCCGAGGACAACGTGGACCCGGTCGTGATCTCGGTCACCAAGGGACAGATCCTCATCGAGGCAGACCATGTCGTCAACCATGAGCAGATGGAGCTCCTCAGGCTCCTGAGCACCCAGAGCAACAGCCTCACGTTCGTCGAGGTCCTGGGACACATCATCTTCGACATCATCTTCCTCAGCGTCTCGTACTACGTCTTCACCATGTTCCTGGGAAGGAGGGACTTTCACTTCCTGCAGCACAACATCCTGCTCACGGCGGCCTTCCTCATCTCGCTGGTGGCGACGTTCTTCCTGGTGATCCTTTCATCCAGGCTCAACCTCGAGTTCAGCGACTCGTTCCTGCCGGTGTTCTTCCTGCCTCTGTTCATGACTGAGGTCACGGGATACAAGAGGATAGGCTTCGTCTCGTCGGCCATGCTCAGCGCCATCCTGGCAACGCTCCCGACGGCTTCGATGATGACCTTCTTCTACTGCTTCGCCTGCGGTTCGGTGTGCGTCTTTTTGATCAGGTTCTTCAACAAGCGCATGGACATGATCTACCAGTGGTTCTTCTCCTGCATCACCTGCGCCGGAGTCACCATCCTGTTCATGCTGGTCAACCAGGCCTCGTTCACGATGATCTTCACCGTCCTTCTGGGAACGCTGATGAACGTCTCCATCGCATACATCATGCTGGCGGCTCTGCTGCCGGTTGCCGAAAGGCTGTTCAACCTGCCGACCATCTTCCGTCTCTACGAGCTGGCCTACGGCGAGAGCCCCATACTGACCCGTCTGTCGCAGTCCGCTCCGGGAACCTACAGCCACAGCATGGCGGTAGCCGACCTGGCCGAAATCGGCGCGCGCGCAGTCGGCGCCAACGCCCTGCTGGCACGTGTCGGAGGCCTTTTCCACGACATCGGAAAGATCGAGCACCCCGAGTACTTCATCGAGAACCAGAACGGCGTGAACAAGCACGACGACATAAGCCCGAGCCTCTCGGTCGCGGTCATCAAGAGCCACGTCAAGGTCGGAGCCGACAAGGGAAGGGAAGCCGGTCTGCCCATCGAGATCATCAAGATCATCTCCAACCACCACGGCAACGACATAATCGCGTACTTCTACAACGAAGCCATGAAGACCCAGGCGGCGTCCAACGACAAGGGAGAGACCGTCAAGGCCTCCGACTTCTCGTACAACGCCGAGATCCCGGACTTCAGGGAATGCGGTATCGTCATGCTGGCAGACAGCATCGAGGCCGCAAGCCGCACCGTCACGCCGAACGCGTCCAAGTACGCCAAGCTCATCGACTCCATCTTCATCGGAAAGATCGAGCGCGGACAGCTTGACGACAGCGGCCTGACGATGAACGACATCAAGACCCTGAGCGAGGCCTTCGTAAAGACGCTTGTCGCCCGCAACCACTCCAGGATCGAATATCCCGACGAGGACTGACATGAACACGATCGATGTTTCCCATCAGGACGCTTCCTTCAGGAAGAACGCCCCCAAGAAGTTCGTCCTTGCCTATCTGGGCAGGGTTCTCGCGCAGCTTGAGCTGGACAACGTGGAGTTCTCCGTCTCATTCGTAAACGAGGACGAGATGCATTCCATGAACCTCCAGTACCGCGGAATCGACGACAGCACGGACATCCTGAGCTTCGCCGCCGAGGACGAGGCCGAGGACGGCTTCGCCTTCGTCAGCGCAGGCAGGAGGAGAAGGGTGCTGGGCGACATGGTCATCTGCCTTCCGGTGATGTCCCGCAACGCCGCCGCCTTCGGCGTAAGCGACAGGGAGGAGCTTTGCAGGCTCCTTATCCACGGAGTCCTTCATCTGAGCGGGGAGAACCATGAGACGAACGACCCGACAGAGCCCATGCTGGTCAGACAGGAGTCTGTCCTCAAGACGTTGGGTACAGAGGCCTGATAATTGATTATCTTATCCGGGTTTACAGCTTGCGCTGGGCTTCGAGCCCTTCCTTGACGGAATTGACCGCGTACGTGAGCACAGATGAGATCTGGTAGAAGCGCGGATTCACCGAACCTATGAAAAGAATGTATCTCGGATTGTCCTCGGGAAGAAGGACCTTGGAGGCGGTGTAGCCGTCCTGGACGCGCACGAGGCCTGCTGTCTGTGAAATGTCCACCGTGTAGTCGCCGTTCTTCACGTAGTCCGATATCTCCGAGCCATCTGTGTGGCTCACTACCTTGGACAGCACCTTCGTATTCACGACGCCTGTCGTCGGGCTTGAAATCGAGGAGACGAGCGCGCGGCTGACCTTCTGCTGCCCGGGCGTGGATGAGCTCTCGTTGGGGTCGTAGAAGGGGTAGGTGGTGAGTGCGAGGACATCGCCGCTCCGGATGTCCAGAAGGATTCCCACGGCGTAATCCGGATGCTGGACCTCTGCGACCTGCTGGACGGCAAGGTCCAGGAGGTACTGGATGTCCAGGTCGATGGTCAGGTAGACGTCGTCGCCGTACGTGGTGTTCTCGTCGTACCCGGGATTGGGGGAGAGCACGCCCGACAGGACGCTTTCGGTCTCCGAAATCAGCTGGCCCGCATGGAAGCCCGCAGGATAGGTCCTGACGTTCTCCTTGCGCATGTCGATCAGGTCCGTCATGCCGGCATCGGATGCGGCCTTGCGGATGGAGTCCGCCACGGCGGTGTCGAGGTCGCTCTTCAGCAGTATTATGGTCCCTTCCTGTGCGGAGGCGATGGCCGATTTGACCGAATCCGGTGTGAAACCGGCGGCCGAGGCGAGGATCTGGGACATCATGTCGGCGTTCTCCGCATCCGCCTTGATGTAGAGGTTGTTGGCCGGAACCTCCATGGCGAGGATCCTTCCGTTGCGGTCGTGGATGGTTCCCCGAACCACGTGTGAGGCCACGACTGGGTCCTTGTAGCGTCCGGGTCCGTAGGCGTTTATCACCATCACGGAGGCCAGGACAGCCACAATGAGAACAATCGCAAGGGTGGTTATCACCGTCATCAGATTCGAAATGTTCCCTTTATTCGTTGAAGAACCCATGATTTGATATTATAATTACGTGGTGCGTTGCACAAGAGGTGAATTGAATGGCAAGAGCCCGCAGTTATGACGACCTGAGCGACAACAACTACTCGAAGAAGGGAAGCTCGTCTTCCAGGATCCTGTTCGCGGTGATCCTGCTGTCCGTCCTCGTGTGCTCGCTCGCCGTCCTCTTCTGGGTCAAGATCCTCGAGAGCAACGACGCGGTGAAGGAGGCTTCTGCCAAGGAGGAGACGACTTCGGTCTCCGCTCCCGCGGAGGTGGTGACGGAGAAGGCCGCGGTCGCCCCGGATACCTCGAAGCTCTCCATTGACGAAGGCCTTACGGCTCTCGGCTCATCCAGCGTGGACAGTTCGGACATCGACTTCATTTCCTCAGGCGACATCACGCTTGCCGGCGAGAACCAGGATTCTGCCGTGGAGGAGCAGGGCTATGCCATGAAGAAGCAGATCCAGGCCCAGAACCTCTCCGGTTCGCAGCAGTCCTCGTTCTCCAAGGACATCGTCCTCTACCAGCAGTATTTCATCCAGGAAGGCGATTCCATCCAGTCGATCGCGGCCCGCTTCGGCCTCAGCCCGCAGACGATAATCTCCGTCAACCAGATCACAAGCACAGCCTCGCTGTGGATCGGCAGCGCCCTGCAGATCCCCGACCGCGACGGCTCGCTTTACATAGTGAAGGAAGGGGACTCGCTCCTTTCCATAACCAACCAGCTGAAGCTCCAGATCAGTCCCAAGACGCTCGGAGACATCAACGGCATCATGGAATGGGACCTCGTGGAGGGGCAGAAGCTCTTCATCCCGTACGAGAGCATGGAGACGTCCGGAAGCCTGACGTCCTCGCCTGAGATGGGATTCACCATGCCGTGCGAAGGCCAGGTCACGGGCCTGTACAACCAGCGCGTGGCGGACCCGGCGGGAACCGATCCCGTGCAGCTTGACGGCATCCTCGTCAAGGGAGAGAAGGGCGGCGCGGTCGTGGCCTCCGAGTCCGGAAACGTAGTCGACAGGGGCTTCCGCGAGAACGGCTACGCCTTCATCAAGATCGTCCATCCCGACGGATACACCACATACTACGATTACCTCGAGTCGGTCCTTCCCGAGATCTCCGACCAGGTGGCCAGGGGCCAGCAGATCGGAACCCTTTCGGACCTGCCTCTGTTCTTCAGGATAGAACAGGGCGGAGTCGCACTGGACCCCGCCTCGTTCCTTTGAGTATTTCTTTTCAGTATTGGTTTTACAGCTGTCTCGAGCTGTTGTTCTCCATGTCGATCTCGTAGAGCATGCTGCTCTTGGTTCCCGCCACGAAGATGAGACCTGAGATGTGCTTGATGTTGGTGATCTCGGCCGTCCTGAGGTTGGTGGCGAATCCCTTGTCGATGGATTCGATCTCGTCGTCAGTGATGTTGTACCTGTCGAAGTAGCTCGAGCATTTGAGCACGATGTAATCCTTGGCGTCCTTCGTGTAGCAGAAGGAGGGGATCTGCGTGGAGTAGGCGTACTGGTTCGTTGAGTTGAGCGTGAACCAGGCTTCGTCCTCGATTCCGCCGCCGGAGGTCATCCTGTAGCCCTTGAAGGTGTTGTGGCTGGCGTCGTAGGAGATGAGCATGTAGACGCCCGATGTCCCGACCGGCTGGAAGCCGACGTACGGAGTGCTGTCGCCCAGCAGCTGGAAGACGGTGTCGCCGTTCTCGTCGAGCACGTAGAACCTGTAGTCGTCCGTCGCTGTCTCCTTGACGCTGAAGAACGCGTAGCCGTCGGATTCGAGGGCGTAGACGACGCTCACACCCGCGACCTTCTCGGTGGCGGTGGAGCCGCTGACCTTGTAGATCTTGGCATCGTCCCATGCGATTCCGTTGGTCAGAAGTCCGCGGTAGGTTCCGTCGATCACGACGGGATCGGCATAGCCTGTGCCGCTGACGGCGCGGTATGTCAGGCCAGCGGTGAGGGTGGAGGCGTCCTGGGTCAGGAGGACGATGTTTCCGGAGGCGTCGAGATAGGCGCTCCTGATGATCTTGCCCTCGGTGTTGGCGACGATCTTTCCGTCGCCGAGGCGGAAGAGACCCTCGTCGGAGAGGAAATAGTACTTGTCGGCGTATGTTCCCACGAAGGAGCGGGTGACGACGTCGGTGCTTTCGGTGGAGGCCGCGACCTCGGAGTAGATTCCGTCTGCCGCGTCAAGGTTGCAGGCGACAGCGAGGCAGAGGAGTGCAAGTGCCGTAAGTGTGAAAACCAGAATGTTCTTCTTCATGTCCTGCCTCCTCTTAGTGCCTGTATGAAAGGGAAAGCGTCACGGGAAGCAGTCCTGCGAAGGCGCTTGAGTCGTGCTTGTTGCTTTTCTTCGTGTACATCTCGGCCGTGACCATGATTCCGGCCTCGACTCCGATGCCCCAGTTCTCGTTGATGAAGAAGCTCGGGGTGACTGTCAGCGAGGCGAACGGGGCGAAGTACTTGCCCTCGTTGTAGCGGATGAAGGCTCCGCCGAGGTTCAGCGAGGCCGCCAGGTCGAACCTTCCGGTCTGGACGGGAACGTAGGTGAGCCTTGCCGTGATGGGGACCGTCGTCAGCAGCAGGTTGCTGTGGGAGTAGTTGAAGACGTAGGCCAGCTCTCCGCCCAGGGCGAAGCGCTCGTTGAGGTATCCCTGGTAGGCGATGGATGCGTAGCCGCCCATCTTTATGTGGGTTTCCCTGAGCGTGAGGGTCTCACGCGTCGGGTCGTTGTAGAAGGCGATGAAGCCGGGGAAGTCCACACCGGCCTTGATTGTGAAGACCGTGTCTCCTGCGAAGTAGTATGTGTTCTTTGCGAAAACCGGGACCGAGAGAATGAGGACCAGCGCCAGCATTGCCAGGATTGTTTTCTTCATGTTCACCTCTTGATAAGGATTCTCCGTATAATATATTCCAACTTGAAAACACACTTCAATAGCATTTTGTTACCGTTTTGTGTATTATTGATGTGTATTCCGGAGGTTGCCATGGTTGTTCTTTCAGGCAAGGAACTGAGTGCAGTAGTAAGGTCGGAGACCGCATTGCGCAGTGCGGAATTCCTCAGCCGCTTCTCCCGCCGCCCGTGTCTCAGCGTCATCCTCGTCGGCGACGATCCCGCCAGCCAGACCTATGTCAACAGCAAGCGGAAGGCCTGCGACGAGCTGGGCATAGAGCACCGCGACTACTTCTTCGATTCCTCCATCGGGATCGGCGAGCTCCTTGAATGCATAGATTCCCTGAACAGGGACGACAACGTGGATGGCATCCTCGTCCAGCTTCCGCTGCCCAGGCACCTGGACAAGAACATCGTCATCAACGCCGTGGATCCGGAGAAGGACGTGGACGGCTTCCACCCGCAGAACATGGGAAGGCTCCTTCTCGGGCAGAAGACCCTGATCTCCTGTACGCCGAAGGGCATCCTGAGGATACTGGACCATTACGGCATCCAGACGGCGGGAAAGAACGTCTGCATCATGGGCCGCAGCAACATCGTCGGCAAGCCCATGGCAGCGCTTCTCATGCAGAAGGGCCGAGACGCCACCGTCACCGTCTGCCACACCGTCACGAAGGACGAGGCCTCCATCACACGCAATTCCGACATCGTCATAGTCGCCACCGGAAGGGTTGACTCGCTCCGTGCCGACATGGTCAAACCCGGCGCCGTGGTCATCGACGTGGGCGTCAACCGCATCCCCGATCCCTCGAAGAAGGCCGGATACGTCCTCAGGGGCGATGCCGATTACGAGGGCATTTCGGAAATCGCCTCGGCCATGACTCCCGTTCCGGGCGGAGTGGGGCCCATGACCATCGCCATGCTCATGGAGAACACGCTGCAGGCGGCCTTCGCACGGATGGAGAAGGCCAATGGGTAAGTTCTTCATCGAGACCTACGGCTGCCAGATGAACACGGCCGAGTCCAACGCCATAGAGAGCCTCCTTCTTTCCGGAGGCTGGCAGGCGGCCGCGGAGGCATCCGATGCGGACCTCGTGGTCATCAACACCTGCTCTGTCAGAAAGAGCGCCGAGAACCGCATCTGGGGAAGGCTTGGAGCCTACAAGTACCTGAAGTCGGAAAGCGCCAAGGCCGGGCGGCGCATGAAGCTGGTCCTGACCGGATGCATGGCCGACAGACTGGGCGACAGCCTGAAGAAAGAGGCCCCGCAGATAGACTATGTGCTGAAAAACAACGACAAGCTGCGCATCCTGGACATCGCAGGCGTCTCGGAGGCCCTGCCGTCGGAAAGCGACAGATATGCGTTCACCACCGCCTACTACAAGGAAGGCGACTTCTCCTCGTACGTCCCCATCATGAACGGATGCAACAACTTCTGCTCCTACTGCATAGTCCCTTACGTGCGCGGCCGCGAGGTCTCGCGCTGCCCGGAGCAGATCCTGCAGGAGGTGAGGTTCCTCGACTCCAAGGGGGTCAGGGAAATAACGCTGCTGGGACAGAACGTGAACTCCTATTCCTACGAGGACGAATCGTACGGTAAGCTTGATTTCCCGGACCTGCTGGAAAAGATCTGCGCCGTGTGCGACAACATACAGTGGATACGTTTCGAGAGCCCCCATCCGAAGGACTTCTCGGACAAGCTCATCGAGGTCATCGCAACTCAGGAGAAGGTGGCCAAACACCTCCACGTTCCCATGCAGAGCGGGTCCTCCCGCATCCTGAACCTGATGAACCGCCGCTACACCCGCGAGGGCTATCTGGACCTGATCGGCAGGATCTCCAGGCGCATCCCGGAGATGACCTACGCCGTGGACGTCATGGTGGGCTTCCCGGGCGAGACGGAAGAGGAATTCCAGGAGACTCTGAGTGCCATGGAGCAGGTGGGCTACATCGAGGCCTACATGTATTACTGGAACCCGCGCGAGGGCACGCGCGCCTGCGGCATGGAAGGCCAGATCCCGGAGGACGAGAAGCAGAAGAGGCTTCAGAGGCTCATCGACTGGCAGCTTGAGAACGCCGCCAGGCTCAAGGCCAGGAGGATAGGCGGAGTCCAGAAGGTGCTGGTGACCCAGATCTCGCGCGACAACCGCGCCCAGATGCTTGGCCGCAACGAGCACGGGGAGATGGTGGCCTTCGACACCCTCGAGGGCGCAGACGTGAAGCCGGGCGACATGGTGGATGTCCGGTTCCTCTATCTGAACGGAAACACTTACACCGGAAGGCAGGTCTGACCATGGCACAGGCATTCAACGACAGTTATTCCGAGAAGCCCGAGGTCTTCGGGCCCAAGTTCGACAAGCTGGTTTCCCTCATCGAGAACAGCCGCCGCATGACGGTGTTCACCGGCGCCGGGGTATCGACCCTCAGCGGAATACCCGATTTCAGGGGAAAGCACGGAGTATACAACGACCCGTGGCAGGGGATGGACGTGGAGGAGATAATCTCCATGACGTTCTTCCGCCGCGAGCCGGGGATCTTCTACAAGTGGGCCAAGGACGTCTGGTACCGCCTGGAGGACTACGAGCCCAACATCGTGCACACGACAATCGCGCTTCTGCAGAAGAAGGGCTATCTCCGTTCCGTCTACACCCAGAACATCGACATGCTCCACCAGAGGGCAGGCTCGACCAACGTGTACGAGGTGCACGGCAGTCCCGAGTTCCACCACTGCACAAGGTGCCATGCGAAATTCGGCTACGCCGAAATCGCCCCGAAGGTTCTTCGCGACGAGCTTCCGCTCTGCCCCAGGTGCGGTGGCGTGATCAAGCCGGACATCATCTTCTACGAGGAGAGCCTGAACGAGAACGTGCTGGACGCTGCCTGGAGGGAGTTCTCCTCGTCCGACCTCTGTCTGGTGCTCGGATCGTCTCTCACCGTACAGCCGGCTGCCTCGCTTCCCATGCTGGCGCGGCGCAACGGCGCAGACGTGGTCATAGTCAACGCCCAGCCGACCTACCAGGATTCCGGAGCGACGCTTCTTTTCCGCGATCTGGCCCAGACATTCGGAGCTTTGAACGATTATCTATTGAATAAATAAGCGATACTCTGTATTTTCTTTTTCTGGAATGATACGTCGCAACGAAAAGATAAGAAACATAGCAATAATAGCCCACGTCGACCACGGCAAGACGACCCTCGTCGACGCGCTGTTCCGTCAGAGCGGAATCGAGTCCGAGGACTCGCCCGACCGCATCATGGACAGCGGCGCCATCGAGCGCGAGAGGGGAATCACAATCAACGCCAAGAACTGCGCCATCCGATGGAAGGGCGTCAAGATAAACATCATCGACACTCCGGGCCACGCCGATTTCGGAGGCGAGGTCGAACGCGGCCTCTCGATGGTCGACGGAGTCATCCTCCTGGTCGATGCCGCCGAGGGCCCGCTTCCCCAGACGCGCTTTGTCCTGGGCAAGGCCCTCGAACGCAACCTGGCCGTGATTGTCGTCATCAACAAGATCGACCGTCAGGACGCCAGGGCGGAGGAGGTCCTCAACGAGGTCTACGACCTCCTTCTTGAGCTTTCCAACGATGAGGACATGCTTGACGTGCCGGTCTTCTACGCCAACGGCCGCGCCGGAGTCTGCTCCGCGGTTCTCAACGACCCGGAGGCGAAGAACATCTTCCCGCTGCTTGACGCCGTCGTGGACTTCATGCCGGCTCCCACGTTCGATGACGCCGAGCCCTTCCAGATGCTCGTTTCCGACCTTTCCTACAACGATTACCTCGGCCGCCTTGCAGTCGGAAAGATCATCAACGGAAGCGCGTCGGTCAACGACCCCCTGGTCTGCCTGACCGAGGACGGCTCGCAGGTGCCCCTTCGCGTGACAAGGCTCCAGGTCTACAACGGACCGACCTTCACGCCGTCTGACCATGTCGATGCCGGCGACATCGTCGTGCTTTCCGGAATCGAGAACGTCTCCATAGGCGACACCATCTGCACGAAGGACAAGGCCAAGGCCCTTCCGCGCATCCACGTGGACGAGCCCACCGTATCGATGCTGTTCTCCAAGAACATCTCGCCGCTTGCCGGCCGCGACGGAAAGCTGCTGACATCGGCCAAGATATGGGACAGGCTCTGCAAGGAGGCCCTGCGCAACGTGTCGGTCCAGGTCGAGAAGAACCAGGACGACTCGTTCACCGTCAAGGGCAGGGGCGAGTTCCAGATTGCCATCATCGTCGAGCAGATGCGCCGCGAGGGTTTCGAGCTGTGCGTCGGAAGGCCCAGGATCATCTTCAAGACCGATGCCGACGGGAAGAAGACCGAACCCATGGAGTACCTGCTGATCGACTGCCCGGAGGAGTATTCGGGCACCGTCATGCAGGCTCTGTCTCAGCGCAAGGCCATGATGAGCAACATCCACTACGGTGAGAACGGTCGCGTGAAGATGGAGTTCCACATCCCGTCGCGCGGACTGATAGGCTACAGGGACGAATTCCTGACCGACACCCGCGGATACGGAATCATGAACAGCTCGCTGGAGGGCTACGAGCCCTACAAGGGCGATTTCCCCGACAGGGCGTCCGGATCGCTGATCTGCGACCGCGCCGGCGAGGCCGTGGCCTACGGAATCTGGGAGCTCGAGGACCGCGGAAGGTTCTTCATCGTCCCGGGCGACCCGGTCTACGAGGGCGAGGTCGTCGGCGAGCGCAACAGGGAAGGGGATCTGCTCCTCAATCCCACGCGCACCAAGAAGCTGACCAACCTGCGCGCTTCCGGCCATGACGAGGCCGTTGCCCTGACGCCGGTGTCCAAAATGACGCTGGAGCAGGCCATCAGGTTCATCAAGGACGACGAGCTTGTGGAGGTCACGCCCCATGCAGTGCGCATGTGCAAGAAGATACTCGACAGCCAGAAGCGCAGGATCATGGAGAACAGGGGCTACATACCCGAATGTCTGAGTTGATTCTGACAGTCCGGCAGATGTAACATATGTTTACTGAACTTGTTTCAGATATCGGAAAGGAGAAAACGAAAATGAAGAAAGCAATCATTATCGTATTGATGGTATGCCTCGTTCTCGGCGCGGCATTCGCAGACGGTCTCAAGGTCGGCGTGAGGGGTGGTTACGGCTCGGAATCCATCGGTTATGTGAAGAAAGGTGATTCCCAGAATTATCTGAGAATTTTCAGAAACGGATTCTACGGTGCTGCAAGCCTTGAATTCGACGCTTCGGAAGCTCTGGGTCTCAAGGCGGATTTCGGCATGCTTCTTTCTCAAAAAGCATTTCTCAGCGTGAGAAACGGCAGTGCCGATGAGCCTTCATGGGATGAGATTCCCGATTATGAACCGGCCCCTGTTTTAAAGGGATACCTGGGTCTTGTCTTCAATGCTGATCTGACAAAATCTTTCGGTTTGGGATTCGGTGCCGGTCTTGATGTCGCTTTCGGAAGAATGGACAAAGACGATGAAGATACCTTCAATATCGCAATCGGTGCCGGTGCTGAGATTTCCGCATCCGCATACATTACTGAAAGCCTTGCCCTGACCGTTGGCGGCAGATTCAGTTATTACTTCTACAATTCCAACAAGGAAATTTCGGATTCCGCAGAAGCTCTCGGCTGCAATGTCGGCGGCTTCGGCTGGCAGGGTTCCGCAGGACTGACTGTTGTTCTCTGACGCAGAATCCTGTAAGCTTTGATTTTCCATGCTGAGGAGATTTACTTGTCAAAAAGAATACTTGCGATTGTTCTGATTTCTGCTCTTGCTCTGGGTACGGTATTTGCCGCAAAAGGTGACATCCGTGTGGGTTTGAACGTCGGATTCGGGCATGATGAGATGAGGACCTCTTTTCCTGGAGAGTCCTATCTTTACTACAACAACGGATTGTACGTCGCAGCAGACGGTTCTTATGAGATTGCTGATAACGTGCTTCTTGATCTGTCTGCAGGCATCATGACTATGGGAATGTGCCAGCTGAGAATCAATAACGAAGGAACTATCATAGTCAGAGAACCTGATGAGGTTCTGAAGGAATTGGTTAAGAGCAGAAAATGGTTTTTTATTT
>JAGABK010000047.1 GCA_017614625.1 Spirochaetales bacterium | reverse complement strand
GGCACCCGAGTCGCCTCCGGAGACCGGGGCGTCGAGGGCGAAGCATCCTATTTCCTTTGCCTTGTTGTAGATATCAACAGCCAGCGAGGGCTTGGTCGTGGTCATATCCACCACGGTCTTTCCGGCAGAAAGGCCTTTGAATATGCCTTTCTCACCGAAATAGACTTCCTCGACATCCTTCGGATATCCCACCATGGTGAATATGACATCGGCCTTCTCTGCGACCTCCATGGGGGAGTCTGATTCGTGGGCGCCTTTGTCCAGAAGGCCCTGCGCCTTGGACATGGTCCTGTTGTAGACCCAGGCCTCGTGCCCGCCGTCCATGACATGGGAGCACATCGAATATCCCATGATTCCTGTTCCTATCCAGCCGATTCTCATAAGCCCCTCCGGTTCGTATTCAGCGTAACTTGATTTAACTTTTCAGACAACTGTTTTTACCCTATAATATGCTTGGGTTACCCCGACCATAACCACAGGAGAGACTGCATGGACCTTGAAATCCTTCCACCCGAAGAAGAAGTGACCGACATCGCCGATTTCTTCAAGGTTTTCGGCGACACGACGCGCCTACGCATCCTGTTCCTCCTGGACCAGGGGGAGGCCAACGTCAACACCATCTCCACCAGCCTGGGCATCTCCCAGTCGGTCGCAAGCCAGCACCTGAAGCTCCTGCGCGTCTCGCGCCTTGTGCGCTGGAGGAAGGACGGCAAGAACGTCATCTACTCGCTCAACGACGAACACATCTCGAAAATCCTCGCACTCGGAACCGAGCACTACGAGGAGACCATCGGCCCGGAGGCCTGATCCATGAAAAGGCCCCGCCGTCCGGAACTTGTCCTGAGGATCGTCGCGGCAGCAGTCTGCCTGACATGCATGCTCATCTCATGCGCCACCGCCGCCATGCAGGGCAACGCGACCCGCTTCAGCCTCTCTCGCGCCACAGAGACGACCACTGAAACAGGCCTTCTCATGGGCACCGTGAACTACGGGGCCGGCTTCTACTTCCCGACATCGACCGACATCCTGGACATCTCCCTCCTGCGCACCGACGCCACCACGGGTCTTGTCACCGAGGTCTCCCACCAGCGCATCCGGAACATCCTGAACTTCCCCGTGCAGTTCACCGTCCGCTACGACAAGGCCGACATCGGACCCTCCGACAGCTGCACACTGATAGTCTCGCTATATGTCGATGACGCCATAAAGGGGCAGGGGATGACCCTGGTCCAGCGCTCCGGAGACGGTTTTGCGGACGCACTTCTGACTGTTTATACCATCTGAACAGCCTTAATGTGAAATTTTCCGGATTATTATGCACGGCCGGCGAATAATAATTGACAAGTGCCACACGTCCAACTAAACTGTTTAGTTGATTTACGAGGGAAACACATGCGCAAAAAGAAAGTCACGATATCTGATATCGCCGAGAAGACCGGATACTCCAAGACCACGGTCTCCTTCGCCTTCAACTGGCCCAACAGGATCTCCCCCGAGACCGTCGAGCGGATCATGAAATGCGCCGACGAGATGGGCTACAAGGGCTCGTCCCAGCTGTCGGACGACGAGCGGTACAAGAACATCTGCCTCTTCATCCCCAACATCGATGGAATGAAAAGCTTCCCGATCTGGACCGGAGCCACGCTGGAGCTGTACAAGCAGTGCGCGGCCAGGGACTTCATGCTATCCTTCATCTCCGAGCAGAGGATGGACGACCAGTTCTTCGCAAGGACCTGCGCGGTGGACGCCTTCATAGTCTTCTGCCCCATCAAGCTGGACGAGTCCTTCATGTCGGTCATCAGAAAGAGGCGCATCCCCATCATCGGCATCAACCTCAATGTCACGGGAGACACGGAGGAGGAGCGCACGAAGAAGAGGAGGGCCAACGCGGCCGTCTGCGTGAACCTCATGTTCGACGCCATCGATGGCAAGGAGATCGATGTCTCCACGCCCAACGACGCCTACGGATTCATCTCACTGAACGCCTGAAGTTGTCCTCCAGGCCGTTTGTCGTTATATTTATAGACAAACACAGGGAGGCAAGATGGCTTTCAACTTCTATCAGTCAGGCCAGGACCAGAACCAGACCCAGGACAGCGGCGGAGGAAGGGCTTCCTCAAGGAAGTTCCGCTTCACCCCGAAGCTCCTCATTCTGGCGATCGTGATCATTCTGGTCATTGTTACGCTTTCGACCGGTTTCTTCGTCGTAGACCAGACGGAGCAGGCGGTCATCCTCAGATTCGGAAAATACCTCAGGACGGTCGGTCCCGGACTCCAGTTCAAGATACCTTTCGGAGTCGACACCAGCTACAACGTCCAGACCCAGACGGTCCAGACGCTGTCGTTCGGCTACCGGGCCACGCAGAGCGGAAATCTTTACGGATCATCGACTTCCTACAACTATTCGAACTACATGTCCGAATCGACAATGCTCACGGGAGACCTCAACATCGTCGACATCCAGTGGATCGTGCAGTACAGGATAGACGACCCTTACAAGTGGCTGTTCACCATCAACAACCAGGAGAACACCATCAGGGACCTCTCGAGGTCCGTCATCAACCAGCTGGTCGGAGACCTTCCGATCCTCAGCATCATGACGAGCGAGAGAACCTCCATGGAGGTCGAGGCCCAGGAGATGCTCCAGAAGTCCCTGGACAGCTACGGCATGGGAGTCAAGATCCTGACGGTCAAGCTTCAGGACATCGTCCCGCCGGCAGGAGACGTACAGGATGCGTTTGAGGACGTCAACAAGGCCATCCAGGATATGAACAAGTACATCAACGAGGGCAAGGAGAACTACAACCGCGTGATTCCCGCAGCCGAGGGTGAGGCCAACAAGATCATCCAGGAGGCCCAGGGATACGCGTCGGAGAGGGTCAACACCGCCAACGGAGACGTGGCCAGGTTCTCAAGCGTGCTCGAGGAGTACAGGAAGAGTCCCGAGATCACGGCACAGAGGCTTTACCTGGAGACCATGGAGAAGGTCCTCTCGAGCGGAGAGGGCAGCCTGACGGTGGTCGACAGGAACCTGGAGAACTTCCTGCCGATGATGAATCTCACGAAGGAGGGCAACTGACATGAAGAAAACGCTTATCACGCTTGCAATCATCGTGGCCCTCATCCTGATAGTCGCCATCCTCGGCCCGTTCTACATCCTCTTCGAGGGCGAACAGGCCGTCGTGACCCGCTTCGGAGCGATCGTCAAGGTCGAGACCACGCCGGGTCTGAAGATAAAGATGCCGTTCACGGACACCGTGACCAGGTATTCGACGAAGATCCTCTCCTGGGACGGAGACGCGCAGCGCATCCCGACCAAGGAGAACCAGTTCATCTACGTGGACCCCACCAGCCGCTGGATCATCAGCGACCCGCAGAAGTTCTACGAGACGGTCAAGACCGTCGAGAACGCCCAGCTCAGGCTGGATGACATCCTCGATTCAACGGTCAGGACGGTCATTTCGGAGAACTACCTGAACGAGGCCATCCGCAACAGCAACCGCATCAACCAGATGACGGTGGTGGAGGAGGTCTCCAGCATCGACGACCTCGAAGCCGCCGAGCGCCTTAGGTCGCTCACGGTCTCCAGCACGCAGCAGGAGTCCATCAAGGTCGGCCGCCAGGGCCTGTCCGACAGGATGCTCGACCTTGCCAGCCCCTACACGGAGGAGTACGGAATCACGCTGATCGACGTCATCATCCGCCAGATCAAGTACTCCGACGACCTCACCGAGAGCGTCTACCAGAGGATGATCAAGGAAAGGAACCAGATTGCCGAGGCCTACAGGTCCTACGGACGCGGACAGCTTGCCCAGTGGGAAGGAAAGACCACCAGCGAGCAGATGGCCATCCTCTCCAGCGCCTACGCCGAGGCCGAAAGGATCAAGGGTGTGGCGGACGCCGAGGCCACCAGGATCTACGCCGAGGCCTACGAGGCAGATCCGAAGTTCTTCGAGCTGTGGAGGACGCTCGAGTCCTACAAGACGACAGTCCCCTCCATGGACAAGATCCTTTCCACGGACCTCAGCTACTTCGACCTGATGTACTGAGCCGTGCATTGAGACAGGCGCGCACTGCGCCGGAGCATATCACGCGGGCCGTTGAAGAAACGGCCCGCTTTCATTATCATATCTAGCTATGAAGAAAAGACTGATAACATGCGCGTTGCCGTACGTCAACAACATCCCGCATCTGGGGAACCTCACTCAGGTCCTCTCGGCGGATGTCTTCGCCCGTTTCTGCCGCCTCCGCGGCTATGAGACCATGTACATCTGCGGAACCGACGAGTACGGAACCGCCACGGAGACCAGGGCCGCCAAGGAAGGCGTGAGCCCCAGGGAGCTGTGCGACCGTTTCCACGCCATCCACCGCGACATATACAAGTGGTTCGACATACAGTTCGACTACTTCGGAAGGACCTCCACGCAGAAGCAGACGGAGATCGTCCAGGACATCTTCCGCCGCTGCGACGAGAACGGCTTCATCACGGAGAAGGAGACCGAGCAGCTCTACTGCCCCAAGTGCGACCGCTTTTTGGCCGACCGCTTCGTCGAGGGCACCTGCCCGCACTGCGGCAGCCCGGACGCAAGAGGGGACCAGTGCGACAGCTGCCAGACCCTGCTGGACCCGACCGAGCTGATCAACCCGCGCTGCATGGTCTGCGGCACCACGCCTGTCATCCGCAAGACGAAGCACCTGTATCTGGACCTGCCCAGGATTCTGCCTCAGCTTGAGAAGTGGATCGACGAGACGTCGGAGAAGGGCTTCTGGGCCAAGAACGCCATCCAGGTCACCAAGAGCTGGCTGCGCGACGGTCTGAAGGAGCGCTGCATCACGCGCGACCTCAAGTGGGGAATCCCGGTTCCCAAGCCGGGCTACGAGAACAAGGTCTTCTACGTCTGGTTCGATGCACCGATCGGTTACGTATCGATCACAGCCAACCTGACGGACGAGTGGAGAAAATGGTGGTTCGATCCCGAGAACACGGATCTCTTCCAGTTCATCGGAAAGGACAACATCCCGTTCCACACCGTCGTCTTCCCCGCAACCCAGCTCGCCACTGGCCAGAACTGGACCATGCTGCATCACATGAGCTCGACCGAGTATCTGAACTACGAGGGTGGCAAGTTCTCCAAGAGCAAGGGGATAGGGGTCTTCGGGAACGATGTCCAGGAGACAGGGATCCCTGCAGACGTCTGGAGATTCTACATGTACTACAACAGGC
>JAGABK010000046.1 GCA_017614625.1 Spirochaetales bacterium | reverse complement strand
GAGCCAACATCGACTGCACGCCTTCCATGCTGGTCCAGTTCGCCCATTAGGGCTCGGACCTCATGAGGGACATGTACCGCCTCGAGTCACCGAGAATCGGACTGCTTTCCAACGGCGCCGAGGAGACCAAGGGCAACGCCCTGGTCAAGGAGACGCACAAGCTGCTCAAGGAGGATGAGGGCATCAACTTCGTCGGCAACATCGAGGGAACCAACGCCCTGTCCGGCGACTGCGACGTCCTGGTCTGCGACGGCTTCGCGGGCAACCAGGTCCTGAAGAACACCGAGGGAATCGCAAGGCGCATCATCACCGACATCGTCAAGTACTCGAAGAAGACGGGCGAGCCGAAGTTCATGGAGCTTGTGGCCCACCTCATGGCCCTGTATGATTTCAACTCCCTGGGAGGCGGAATCGTGCTGGGCGTCTCGAAGCCAGTCATCAAGGCCCACGGCGCGGCCAACGAGACATCGATCCGCAATGTCATCAAGATGCTGATGAACATGGCGGAGAACAAGAAAGTGTATACAAGGGAATAGTCCCGGGAGGAGAATATGGGAAAACGTTTTGTAATGTGCACATCGACCGGATGCATCGAGTATGCGCCCGAGAGATACAGGGAGTACAACATCGGGATCATCAGGATCCACGTGCTCTTCCAGGGAAAGGAATATCTGGAAGGCTATGACCTTGACCCGGTGGATTTCTACAACGAACTGGAGAAGCTCGAGGATCCGAAGAACCACCTCCCCAAGACGGCCATGCCGACCGTCGAGGAGATCAGAAAGCATTTCGACGAGGCTGTGGAGCAGGGCTACGACGAGGGAATCGTCATCTGCATCAGCTCGTACCTCGGAGGGACATACAACCTCATCAGGCTCGTCGCCGAGGACTACAAGGACAGGATGAACATCCACGTCATCGACTCCCGCATCACATGTTTCGGCGAAGGCCTTCTGGCTGTCAGAGCCGCGCAGATGATACGCAACGATGTCCCCACTGAGCAGATCCTCAAGGAAATCGACTGGATGAAGGCGCATCAGGAGTTCATCGGTGTCGACGGAAAGCTCGACTACCTCATCTACAACGGACGCCTGAAGGGCGGCAAGGCCTTCATGGGCAAGATGCTCTCCATCTGCCCCGTCGTGCATTTCACCCGCGAGGGAGAGTGCGCCTCGCTGACAACCGTCCGCACGCCGAAGAAGGCCGTGGCCAAGACCTGCGAGATCATGAAGGATATCATCGGCGACAGGAAGCCCGAGGACTACATCCTGTTCCACATCTTCACCGGACCGTCTCTGATCTCCTACATGGAGGCCATAGAGGGAGAGTACGGAATCAAGTGCAACCATGAGTCCGTCATCATGTCGCCGGTAAGCGGCTGCCACAACGGACCCTGGCTCGCAGGATACGGATACCTGCCGCTCAGAAGAGACGACGAACCTTTGGAGTAATCATGACAGAAATCATCAAAGTCGAGACAAAGGCGCAGCAGAAGGAGTTCGTCAACTTCCCGCTGCGGATGTACAAGGGCGACCCGAACTACGCCCCCGAGCTTTACGGCGACGCACTGGCCGTCTTCACGGATGACAACGTCTACCGCAACACATGCGACGACGTGTTCTTCCTCGCCAGGCGCGACGGAAAGACCGTCGGCCGCATCCAGGGCATCATCCAGAAGCAGTTCAACGAGCTGCACAAGGAGAAGAGGGTGCGCTTCACCAGATTCGATTCCATCGACGACCGGGAGGTCTCGGACGCCCTGTTCAAGGCGGTCGAGGACTGGGCCCGCGGCAAGGGAATGGACACGTTCTGCGGTCCGCTGGGATACAGCGACCTCGAGAGGGAAGGCCTTCTGATCGACGGCTTCGACGAGCTGGCCACCTTCGAGGAGCAGTACAACTATCCGTACTACCAGAAGCTGATCGAGGGCTACGGATTCGACAAGGAAGTCGACTGGGTCGAGTACCAGCTCAGGGCTCCCAAGGAGCGCAACCCCATGATCGCCAAGGTCGCCCGGCGCGCCCTTGAGATGAACAATCTCCATGTCGTGGACAGCAGCCAGATGAGCAAGAAGGAGTTCATCAACAAGGTCAAGGACGGCGTCTTCTACTGCATCGACGAATGCTACGCCAAGCTGTACGGAACCGTTCCCTTCACCGAGGAGATGAAGAAGCAGCTGATCGACCAGTTCATGCTGATCATCAACAAGAAATACCTTCGTGTTGTCAGCGACGAGAGCGGAAGGGTCGTTGCGTTCGGACTGTGCTTCCCGTCCCTCAGCCGCGCCCTGCAGAAGAGCGGCGGAAGGCTGAGCCCGGGCGGACTTTTCCGTGTCCTGCGCGACGTAGCGAAGCCGAAGATCATCGATCTGGCCCTGGTCGCGGTCCTTCCCGAGTACCAGGCCCGCGGAGTACCGGCCGTGATGATCGAGGGCATGTACGACATGCTCACCGGAACAGGGGTGGAATACTGTGAAACCAACCTCAATCTTGAGGACAACTACGCCGTGCAGTCGATGTGGAAGTACTTCGACAAGCGGCAGCATAAGAAAAGACGGTCGTTCGTAAAGGCCATCTGAGGAGATATGAATGCTTAACGACAAGATCAAGGATATCATCCACAAGGTCGCACCGGATTTCGACCTTTCTACCATTTCAGACGACACCGACCTGAGGAAGGACCTGGGCATGGATTCGCTGGCCATGATGATGGTCTCCATGGAACTCGAGGACACCTTCTCATTCAGGTTCGACGAGCCCGTGGATTTCAAGACGGTCGGCGACGTACTTGCCTTCCTCAGGGACAAGAAGGGCATCACCGACTGAAAACTTGACCCCCGGTTCCGCCGGCTGTATATTCGGGGTATGGAAATACTGTCAATCATGCCCTGGATATGGCTGGGAATCCTGGTCGTCCTGATCATCATCGAGGCCCTGACGCAGGGTCTCACAACCATCTGGGGCGCGGCAAGCGCCCTCGTGATGGTCTTCGTCTCACGCACGGAGCTCGCCCTCGGTTGGCAGCTTCTTGTTTTCATCTCCCTTACGCTGGCTCTTCTCGTGACCACCAGGCCGTTCCTGGTGAAGAAGCTCAAGCTCGGAAAGGATTCGCTCAACGTGGGCGCCCTGCCGGGCCAGGAGGTCGTCGTCACCAAAGCCATCACGAAGTTCGGAAAGGGAGAGGCGCGCACGCGCAACGGCGTGATCTGGACCGCTTCCTCGGAGGACGAGTCGGACATCGCCGAGGGCGATATCTGCGTCGTCAGGTCAGTTGAAGGCAATACGCTTGTTCTTGGAAGGAAAGGAGGAGAAGCATGATTTATGTTTTGGTAGGCATTCTTGCCGTAATCGTACTCGTGATCCTTGCGAACGTGAGGATCGTCCCCCAGTCTCAGGCCTTCGTCATCGAAAGGCTCGGAACCTACGCCACGACCTGGCATACCGGCCTTCATGTGAAGATCCCGTTCATCGACCGCATCGCCAAGCGCGTGTCGCTCAAGGAGAAGGTCATGGACTTCGTGCCGCAGCCTGTAATCACGAAGGACAACGTCACCATGATGATCGACACGGTCGTGTACTTCCAGATCACGGACCCGAAGCTCAACGCCTACGGCGTCGAGAACCCCATCAGCGCCCTCGAGAACCTCTCGGCCACGACGCTGAGGAACATCATCGGAGACCTGGAGCTTGACCAGACGCTCACGAGCCGCGACGTCATCAACAGCAAGATGAGGATCATCCTTGACGAGGCCACGGACCCGTGGGGAATCAAGGTCAACCGCGTCGAGGTCAAGAACATCATGCCGCCAGATGCAATCAAGAACGCCATGGAGAAGCAGATGAGGGCCGAGCGCGAGAGAAGGGAATCCATCCTCATCGCCGAAGGACAGAAGCAGAGCGCCATCCTGGTCGCCGAGGGAAAGAAGCAGTCCATGATCCTTGAGGCGGAGGCCAACAAGCAGGCCATGATCCTGAAGGCCGAGGCCGAGAAGGAAGCCGCCATCCAGAAGGCCCTCGGTGAGGCACAGGCAATCCGCGAGGTCCAGCAGGCCAAGGCCGACGGTCTGAAGATGATCAGGGAGGCAGACGCCGACGACGCAGTCATCAAGCTGAGAAGCCTGGAGGCCCTCGAGAAGGCCGCAGACGGCCAGTCGACCAAGATCATAATCCCGTCCGAGATCCAGAGTATGGCCGGTGTCGTGACCGCAGTCTCGGAGCTTGCGAAAGAGAAAAAGGGCTGAGATTCCAGCCCTTTTTCTGACACTTGCATATAAATCCGTCATTTTTATACCCCCAAAATTGCGTTTTCTGTTGATTAATGCCTCTTAACAAGCCATAATTCGGGTATGGATTTATTCGATAAATTGAATGACAAATTCAGCAGCTATGCTAAATCAATAGAAGCAAGAGAAACCGGTCTCTATCCATATTTCCACTGCCTCCAGACCAGACAGGCCCCGGAGGTCATCATGGAAGGAAAGAGACGCATCATGCTCGGTTCCAACAACTACCTGGGACTCACTTCCGAGCCCGAGATCATCGAGGCGGGAAAGAAGGCCCTGGACAAGTACGGAACAGGCTGCTCAGGATCCCGCTTCCTCAACGGAACGCTTGACCTGCACCTGCAGCTCGAGGAGAAGCTGGCCGCATTCATCGGAAAGCCGGCCGTCATGACTTTCTCCACGGGATTCCAGACCAACCTGGGCATCATAAGCTCCATCTGCAGCCGCGGCGACTACATCATCTGCGACAGGGAGAACCACGCCAGCATCTACGACGGCGCCAAGCTCTCCTACGCCGAGATGAGACGCTTCTTCCACAACGACATGGATTCACTGAAGATGGTCCTGGAGAAGGTCGGCGTGGACACGCCCAAGCTCATCATCACCGACGGCGTCTTCAGCATGAGCGGAGACGTGGCGAACCTGCCCGACATCTGCGACCTTGCGAAGAAGTACAACGCCAGAGTCATGGTCGACGACTCCCACGGAATCGGAACGATAGGAAAGGGCGGACGCGGAACCGCTTCATATTATGGAATGGAAGACGAGGTGGACATCATCATGGGCACCTTCAGCAAGTCCTTCGCCAGCCTGGGAGGCTTCGCAGCCGCCAGGGCCGATGTGATCGACTTCATGCGCCACATGTCCAGACCGTTCATGTTCTCCGCCAGCCTCACGCCCGCCAACGCCGCCACCACCATGGCCGCACTGGATTACCTGGTCGCCCATCCTGAGATCAAGGACAGGCTCTGCGCCGCCGCGGACTGCCTGCGCGAGGAGCTGGCCAAGAGGGGAGTAAGGTTCAAGAACACCATCACCCCGATAGTGCCCATCTACACCGCCGACGGCGAGACTACCCTCAGAATCGTCAGGGACCTCTTCAACGAAGGCGTATTCGTCAACGCGGTCCTGCCTCCCGCAACAGCCGAGAACGAGTGCCTGATCAGGACAAGCCTCATGGCCAACCTGACCAAGCCCCTGCTCGAGGAAGCGGCGGACAAGATCGCCAAGGTGCTTGCGGCGAACAACATCGAATAATCATCAGTGTCTGAGAAAAAAACAAGTCCGGAAGCCATGAACCTGGTTTTCCGGACTTTTTTTCAGCCTGGGAACCATAGTATGGGGGTTCCAGGCTGATAATTTCAGCCTAGGAACCATGGTATGGGGTTTCCAGGCTGAGTTCTTTGTCATCACTTCTGTGCGTTCTTCTCTGCCTCTTCCTTCTCGAGAACGGTGTAGGCGATCTTTCCTACAAGAGTCTTGGGAAGCTGGTCGCGGAACTCGACGTCGTAGGGCATGGCGTATTTGGCGACCCTGTCGCGGCAGTGAGCAAGAATCTTCTGCTTGATTTCCTCACTCGGAACAATACCCGGTCTCAGCTGTACGAACGCCTTGACCTTCTGGATCTTGTAGGGATCGGGCACGCCGATGACGCAGCTCATCTGGACCTCGTCCATTGCGTCGATGATGTTCTCGATCTGCGAGGGATAGACGTTGTAGCCGCTGGTGACGATCATGCGCTTGATGCGCTGCTTGAAGTAGATGAAGCCTTCCTCGTCCATGTAGCCCATGTCTCCTGTGTGCAGCCATGTGAAGCCGTCGTCGTGGACGCGCAGGGTG
>JAGABK010000045.1 GCA_017614625.1 Spirochaetales bacterium | reverse complement strand
GGGGTCCCGAGGGTCTGGGAGTCCTCGTTCCAGCCGAATGCCTCGAGCAGGGCCCGGGTGAAGTAGCCGTGGGTCCCCTCCTCATACGAGCTCTCGTAGTATCTTGCGGCGCTCAGGACGAACAGCGAGGACCTCTCGGTCACCTCCGGGAAACTGAAGAACAGGCTTGAGGGAGTGGCATCGGAATACTCGCCGTACGTCACCGACACGTTGCCCGGCCTCACGAGGGATCCCGAATTGCAGAAGTCGCCCAACAGTACCTTCGTTCCGGCGATGGCGTCGATTCGGGCCAGAAGGTCGGCCACGGGATACAGGATGTTGTCGGTCGTGCCGTCGTCCATCCTCAGGACGATGTATGACGACTCCGTCACATCGGTGCCGTAGGAGGCGGTATTCTTCGGACCGTCGCCGTGGCAGCTGAAGTAGATTATCGTAAGGTCGCCTTCCTGCACGGAGGTCCTCAGGTCCTCCAGTTCATCCAGAAGGCTCTGCCTGGTTATGTTCTCCCAGGTGTATGGGGATGACACGCCGATGAGCCTTGTGACCTCGATGTCCTCCGGCGCGTAACCGGCATTCTGGGCCAGGGCCTCGAGCGCGTTGGAGACCTGAAGCGCGTCGTTCAACGTGGCGCCAAGGCTCTTGACCGAACCCCTGAGACGGGTCTTTGCCTCGTCGAAGTAGACCTTCGAGGTGTACTTGTCCTCGGACACCATCGTCCCGTACTTGAAATCATTCCCGTAGACCAGGATATGAACCTTTCCCCTCTCCGGCGCCTTGTAGGCAAGCTCGCAGGAGCACAGGGCGATCAGCACGAAAACAAGCAGGGCAGCTCTCAGGAGGTTCTTCATTCCGACCTCCCGAAGCGTGAAGAATCAAGACGGAACGTGAAGGACACGGAGGCGCGCACGGTCACCGCGTCGGTCTTGTAGGAGACCGTCACAGGGGCGCAGAGGAATCCGTCGAAGGCCTTGGCTTCAAAAACTCTGAACATCGGGACAGCCTCGGCCTCGGCACAGATGAAAGAGCTCCGGCTTCCGGAGAAGAAGCAGCGCATGTATCTCAGCTTCAGTCCCAGGAAGAAGCTGTCGGAGATGTCATAACCGAAGGAAACGAGAGGCCCGAAACCGGAATAGGCCCGCAGCACGCTCTGCCCGTAGGCCAGGGACCTGCTGGTGTACACATAGGACAGTCCCGCCCCGAAGGAGAAGCGGGAGACCGAAAGGTCCAGAAGCGCTGCGTCAGCCCCGAGAGAGAAGGATGTCCTGACCGGAGGCATGTCCGCCCCGCTGTCGCCCGGGTACTCCTTCAGGTAGTCTGCGGTGGGGATGCAGAACGCACCGCCTGCGGTCAGGGAGACCGAAGGCCTGGTGGCCACACCCGCGAAGGCCGCGGAGACACAGAGAAGAAGGCCTATTATGGAAAACAGAATCCTCCGCTTCATACTCTTACAAATACCACAATTATAACCGCTGGGCAATTGACTGGTTACAAGAGCCGCAATGTGCTAATCTCAAACCATGCTGATCGATTTCCACTGCCATCGCACGGCGCCATTCGCCGTCGCCTGCACGGACACTCCCTCCTCCGGACCCGCACCCGCGGCCGAACCGTCAGCCCTCCTGTCCTGCCAGGGCCTTCTTCCCGGCAGGTGGACCGCGGAGCTTCAGGACATGCTGCTTTCCAACCTCATCTCCGATTCCGGACTCCAGATGGGAGAGGTCGGCCTTGACCGCCGCTTCAAGGATGTCCTACCCATGGATAGACAGACGGAAATCCTCAGAACAATGCTCCACTTTGCTGTAGAACATGACAAATCCATCAGCTTGCACTGCGTACAGGCCACCGAGGTCATGCTGAATGTCCTCAGGGAGACTTCCTTCAGACCCTACGGCGTCATCTGGCACGGCTTCACCGGCTCCAGAGAGACCGCGGCCGTCCTTTCCGGGCTCAAGGTGATCGTCTCCATAGGCCCGCGCTTCAGGGGAAACCTCCTTGATATCTTCGAAGCCAACCGGGCGCTTGTCCCGGAGACGGACTATGAAGGATCGGACCCCGCCGAGCACGAAAGCATCCTCAGGGCGCAGTACGACCGATTCTCAAGAGAACTTCAGATGACCCCGGACGAGATTCTCGGGCACACGGAAAAACTATTCAAAGCCTTCTCCCCTAATCCGGGATGTTGAGCACAAGCGAAGCTCCGCACATCGTTCCCTCCATGTTGCTTCTAACAATGACATCGTACCTGTGGACGCCGGATTCGGAGACCATCGAGAATGTGTAGGAGGTGCCGTTGGACTGGTGGACCCCGTCCTTGTACCACGAGAAGACAAGGTCCGACGGCTTCACCCCGTCGGGAAGGAACGAGGTCGTGGCGACCAGGGTCATGGTCTTGCCCTTGCCGGGATTCTTGGGATAGTAGTCGATGTAGAAGGACATGGGAGAACCCACCTCGTTTCGCAGCGTGATTTCCGTTCCGGCATGGCTGGAAACCGGATTGGCGGTGCGCAGGGCAACCTCCCCTCTGGAGCGCGTGTTGGAGACGATCCTCACGGCATCGGTGGCGCCCACCCCTATGCTACCGGACGAATCGAGGACCTGGACGTTCAGGATGTAGGAGCCGGCATCCAGGTTCAGAACAAGCGTGGTCATGCCGTCGCTAAGCAGAACCTCCTTGGTCCTTGTGGTCTTGTTTCCCGCCTGGTCCTCCAGGCTGGTCTGGATGCGGATGAACTCGTCGCCGCTGATGTCCTCGTTCCAGGAATAGTCCAGCTGCAGCGTACCGTTTCCGGTGATCTCGTCAAGCACGACTGTGGCCTTGTTCTCCCCGCGCGTCAGGTTCAGGACAGCGCTTCCCGAGGCAAGCTCGTTGTTCTCGGCGTTCAGGGCCTTGGCGGTTATGGTCCACGAACCTACGGCCAGGTCCTGCACGGAAAGCTCGCTCTCCGAGCTGAACAGCGGTCCGAACGAAGCGCCCGACGGCCCAGTGCCGGAAACGGAGTACTTGCGCACCTCCATCAGGGCCTCGGAGGGCATGATGGTGCGCGCGGAATCGTTGCTTTCGATGCTTATCTCAAGCCTTGTCCGGGAAACCTCCCCCGGCCCGGAACATGAAACCGCGGCCAGAAGCAGGACAGACAGAAAAACGGAAGCCGCGGTCAGTGTGAAAGAAATCTTTCTCATAGGAACTCCTTCGGGGAACGCCAGAGGCTCCCCTTTCGGAATCCCTATACACCGCAGCTTCCGTTTGCATTGACGAATTTCCGTCATTTCCGGAATTTTTTTCGGATTTTTTCAGAATGTCAGTACATCTTCCTCATCTTGTCGGATGCGTCCAGGGCCATGAGCGTCTTCGCCGGGTCCTTGACCTTCGACATGAAGATCATGGCGGCGATGATGTACGGCTTGAACGATGCCTGCTTGTACAGCGGGTCGAGGTAGCGGTCGAAGACCGAGTTGTCGACCTCGCCCTCCTTGCAGGAGAGACCGGAGATGTCGGCCGGCAGGCAGTGCAGGTACAGGGCCTTTCCGTCCTTGGTGAGCTTCATCTTCTCCTCGGAGCAGGTCCAGTCCTTGTGCTCGGCGTTCTGGGCCAGCAGCTTCTTCTCGAGCGCATCGATTCCGGCCTTGTCGCCCTTCTGGTACAGGCGGGTCCTCTCCTCCATGGCTGCGAACGGAGCCCAGCTCTTCGGGTAGACGATGTCCGCGTCTTTGAATGCCTCGTCCATGCTGTTGCACTGCCTGAAGGATCCTCCGGTGGCGGCGGCGTTCTTCTTGGCGATGTCGATAACCTCAGGCATGACCTCGTATCCCTCGGGATGTGCCAGCGTCACGTCCATTCCGAACCTCGTGAACAGGCCGATGACTCCCTGCGGGACGCTCAGCGGCTTTCCGTACGACGGGCTGTAGGCCCATGTCATGGCGACCTTCTTGCCCTTGAGGTTCTCCACTCCTCCGAACTGGTGGATGACATGGAGCATGTCCGCCATGCACTGCGTGGGGTGGTCCACATCGCACTGCAGGTTGACCAGGGTCGGCCTCTGCTCGAGGATTCCGTGCTTGTGGCCGTAATCGCATGCGTCGATGAAGGTCTTCTGGTACTTGTGGCCCTCGCCGATGAACATGTCGTCGCGGATTCCGACGACATCGGCCATGAAGGAGACCATGTTGGCCGTCTCACGGACCGTCTCGCCGTGTGCGATCTGGGAGACCTTCTCGTCCAGTACCTGTTCCTCAAGGCCCAGGAGGTTGCAGGCGCTTGCGAATGAGAATCTAGTGCGGGTCGAGTTGTCTCTGAAAATGGAGATTCCGAGGCCTGAATCGAAGATTCTGGTGCTCTTGTTGCGCTCGCGGAGGTCTCTCAGGGCATCGGCCACGGTGAAGATGGCAT
>JAGABK010000044.1 GCA_017614625.1 Spirochaetales bacterium | reverse complement strand
TGATGGCTAAAGAAGAAGCTATTGAGGTCGAAGGTCTTGTGAAGGAAGCCCTGCCGAACGTCATGTTCCGTGTGGAACTCAAGAACAAGCATGTGATACTTGCTCACATGTCAGGCAGAATGCGCCAGAACCACATCAAAATCGTCCCCGGCGACACGGTCAAGATCGAGATGTCCCCGTACGACCTCTCCAAGGGCCGCATCATCTACCGCGAGAAATAATTCCTGCTGTTAAATCTTTCCTCAGGTGCTCTGTGACTTTCTGTTTTTGGGAACAGTCCGTCTCTTGACCTCTTCATCTCTCCGACTCTTTGACTCTTGGAGTTTTTTCATTTTTAATTTGTTTGTATATAATGAATTATCTTTTCAAACCCAAACTCTCCGACTCTTAAACTCTCCAACTCTTACGGAAAAAACCCTGAGAGTCGGACTGTTGGAGAGACGGAGAGTTGTCATTCAAAAACTTAACTTATTTTAGTACAAAGAGTTATTATTCGGAAATACACTGAGAGTCTGAGAGTTGGAGAGTCGGAGCGGTCAAGAGTCCGACTGTTTTCACGACATCTGACGTCCAGGCCTTGCATCCGTCTTACGTCAGTGCCTTTTCCATACTGATGCAGTCGAACGTGTCGCCGTGGATCACGGTGCAGTCGGTCACTGAGAAACCTATCTTCTCGTAGAATCCGCGCGCAACGTCGCGGCTTTCCACAACGGCCTTCGCAAAGCCCAGTTCGCGGATCCAGCTTTCGGCCTCTTCCAGCATGCGCTTTCCGAGACCCTTTCCGCGGTATTCCGGAAGAACCACCACGCGCCCTATCATGACGGAGTTCTCATCAAGGGGATAGAAGCGGCAGGTTGCCACGGGGAAGTCGGCGTCCGTCAGAACAATGTACCTGGAAGCCGCCCCGTCATGGTCGTCGAACTCGCGCCTGAGCGTAATTCCGTGCTGTCTGGCCATTCCCTGGATGCGCACGTAGTACGCTCCTGCCCTCTGCCAGGTCTCCTCGGCTCTGATCACATTGATTTCCATCTCGTTTCCCCCACCCTTATGAATCCGTCAGCTCAGCGGCTTCAGCTCTATTCCCCTTACAATCAGGAACTTGCGCAGGTCCTGGAGGTCGTACAGCCTTCCGTTGCAGGCCTTGACGAAGACCTTGCCGCAGTTGACGGCATCGTCCAGCGCGTTGTGGGCGTTGTAGTCCAGGCCGAACTGGGCGCTCAGGGATGTCAGGGCATGGCTTCTGAACTGCGGCCAGATGCGCCGCGATATCTGAAGCGAGCAGAAGTACCTGATGTCCGGGATGTCGATGCCGAAGTATTTGAGGAGGCTCGAGAGCACGCCCATGTCGAACCTGGCGTTGTGCGCGACGAGGAAGTCCTCCCCTATGAAGTATTCGATCTCGGGCCAGATGTAGGCGAAATCAGGGGCATCTGCGACATCGCGGGGCCTGATTCCGTGGATTTCGATGTTCCTTGCGTAGAAATAGTCATAGCCCCGCGGCGGCTTGATCAGCGAATAGAACCGGTCCAGGACCTTGCCTTCCTCGTCGAATCTGGCAAGTCCCACCGAGCATGCGCTCTGAGGCATCTGGTTTGCGGTCTCGAAATCGATGGTCACGAATGTCATGCTACTTGTCCGTCAGAGGCTGACTTCTCCTTGCAGGTACATAAGGGTCCAGGCCGCGGCCGCCAGTTCGATCCTGTCCTTGAGGATCTCGACCGTGCAGTTGTTGCGCTCGAGCTGGCCCTGCAGGAAGTCTGACTCAGACCCGTATCCGGTGTCAAGAAGGTTGCGGTTCACCTCGCTCTGCGCGTCCAGCTGCCTGCCCAGGGCTTCCTGGTAGTCGATCTGCGCGCCCAGCACGGCAAGGTTCGTCCAGCTTTCGTCCATCGCCGAGCCGACCTTGGCCTTTGCGCTTGCGATGTCGATCTCCGCCCCTTCCATCTCGGTCTCCGTGCGCGTCACGTTCCTCACCGCCTTCCCTCCGTCCAGGACAGTCGTCTTCAGGGCGATGGTGATGGTCGCGCTCCAGTCGTCCTTGCCGTACCAGTCGGTCTCGACCAGCGGCAGACGGCTTCCGGTGTAGTCCGCGTTCACCACGAGGGCCACGTCCGGCTTCCAGTTGACCGAGCCCTTCGCGATCCTGTTCGTCAGGGTCGCGATCTCCGAAAGGGCCGAAAGCAGACGGAACGTCGTCCTGCTGTCCGAAAGTATCTTCGAACTGAGAAGCGTATAGTCCGATTCCCTCAGCTGCGCCGTCAGGCTGTCCAGGGAGGCCTCGTCGAACTCGATGTCCGATGCCTGCAGCGTCGCAAGTCCGGTGAGGTTGCGCAGCTCCGTCATCATCAGGGTTATCTGTCGGTCGATCTGGGCCACGGCGACATCGAGCTGTCTGGCCTGGACCTTCACGGAGAGGGCCTGGGTCTCTAGCATCATGCCGTTGTTCATGGCGTTCTCGGCAATCTCCACAAGGCGGGAGACAATCGTCACCTGCTGTTTGAGAACTTCTTTTATCTCAAGGAGATAATGAAGCGCGGCGACTCTGGTGTTCAGCTCGGTCACGGCCTTTTCGGAGGCGTCCTGGAGCTGGAGGATGCGGGCCTCGTAGACCTGCTGGTAGAGCTTGACGGCGTTGTCCAGCTTGCCCCAGGTGTATACCGGCTGGGTCAGGGAGAGGGAGAACTGGTAGTACATGCTCTCCTGCCCTTCGTACAGCGTGATGTAGTCGTTGCGGATTCCGTAGCTTGTTGTGTCGATGTAGTCGCCGAGGTTGATCCTGATGGGATCGATGGGATTGGCGATGTAGCTTCCAGTGATCGTGAGGTCGATGGTGGGCGTGAAGCCGGCCTTGGCGTCCTTCACGTCCAGAAGCGCCTTGGAGACCTCCTGACGGGCCTTGAGGATGTCCGGGTTGGACTGCAGCAGAGCGCTCTGCAGGTCCGCGCAAGTCAAGGCGGCAAGAGGACTTATTATAAATAGTATCAGCAATGCTGAAAGCAGTTTTCTCATGGTGCGGGTACCGTTGTCTCCAGGTGTCCGAGCGCCGGGTTCGTCCTCTGCGAATAGCAGATGTCCGCGTACTGGCCGTCGAAGAAGAATCTCAGCTTGATCGTGATGGTCTTGCCGGTCAAATGCTCCCAGTCGGTGATGATCTTGTCATCGGGGTTGTCGGGATCCGGGATGACGATTCCCATGTCGGGATAGGTTTCAGGGTTGATGGTGATTGTGTAATTGCCCGAATTGCCGACTCCGGAGAACAGTCCGTGCTCATACAACAAGGTGTCCCCTGCGGTGCGGGTCTGGTAGTAGGTCTTCAGCTGTGCGTCGTCGATCTCGTCGAAGAAGATGAGATCCCCTTCTGCAGGGTCGTCAAGGTCGGCTTCGTTGTTGAAATACGCGAGCCTTATGACCTGGTTGTCCTTGGCAGTGACAGGCGTGGTGTTGATGCTTCCGTCGATGTTGCCGCTGAAGGCTGGCAGGGTCATCTCGAGATTCTTCATGTAGAGGTTCACCGCAAGGGTTCCGGCCTCGACATCGTGCACAACCTTGTCGGCCTCCTGGACAGCGCTTCCGTCGGCCTTTGACATCTCCCAGAAGGTTCCGGGGCTGGAAAGCTCGAACTTCACGTCCGGAGTCGTGTCCTTGGGGAAGGAGATGCGCAGGTTCGC
>JAGABK010000004.1 GCA_017614625.1 Spirochaetales bacterium | reverse complement strand
GGGTTGCGCAGATCAGCGGAGTGTGCGTGCGCTCGGATCCCGAGACAGGACGCGCCGTAGAGATCGAAAGGCTTTCGGATTAAACATGGCGAAGACCGGAATCATACAGCTTCTGAGACTCAGGGACCCGTCGCTTTCCAAGGACCGCGCCGCGGCCCTCGTCAGCTGCCGCAACGTGTACGTCAACGGCGAGCTTTGCACCGATCCCAGACAGACTTTTTCCCCGGACTGCGCCATAGACATCATCTTCCCCAAGTACGTCTCCAGGGGAGGCTTCAAGCTGGAGAAGGCCCTGTCGGAGTTCGGAACCGATGTAAGCGGCCTTGTCATGCTGGACGCGGGATCCTCAACCGGAGGCTTCACCGACTGCCTGTTGCAGAACGGAGCCAGGGCGGTCCACAGCGTGGACGTGGGATTCAACCTCCTGGACTTCAGGATCAGAAACGATAGCCGCGTTGTCGTGCATGAGAAGCAGAACATCATGACCCTTGAGAAAGGGGACATCGATCCGCCGGCGCAGGCCGCAGTGGCGGACCTTTCGTTCCGCTCCATAAAGGGCGCGGCGCGTCACATCCTGGACCTGGTGGGAGGCACCTGGATCATAGCCCTGGTAAAGCCCCAGTTCGAGGTCCCCAGATGGCAGGAGAACTTCCACGGCGTGGTGGAGGACCCGGCCCTTATGCGCGAAACCCTCGTGAACGTGTACGAGAACCTGGAGGCCGAGGGAGTGGGAATCCACATGGCCACTGTCTCACCCATAAAGGGACACAAGGGGAACACGGAGTTCCTGGCTCTTCTCAGGGATGGAAAGGGAATGTCCTGTCAGGATTTCCTGGATTCCTGCCTGTCAGACTGAAAGCTCCTTTCCGTCGACAAGAATCACAACCTTCCTTATCGCAGGGTCGTAGGCCTGCAGCGTCGCCGTTATCTGACGGCATGCCGTGTCCAGTCCGCCCGGGCCCCAGCTGCTTCCCGATCCGGTGAAGCTTTCGGAAAGGTTCACGAACGCCGTCTCCTCGGAGATGGTCAGGCCCAGAAGGGTGGTGTCCCTGGCTATGAAGGTGATGGCTCCGATGGAGAGGGCTTCCTTTCCCGGTCCGCGCAGCAGGCCTTCGATAATGTCGTGGTACTCGGACGCGCCTGTCTTCTCCGTCTTCTGGCTGCAGATCACATAGGTGGAGCTTCCGTCCGACCCGGGGATGACGAAGCAGAGCCTGACCTCGCGCATGCGCACGGCGGCGTTGATCTCGTCGTAGCTGTCGATGATCTCCGCTATTCCGGATTCCCTGACTGCGGCTATCATCCTGGGCATTGTGAAGAGGATTATGGCCGCGGCATAGATTATCCACACCATGAAGGCTACAAAGAGGAAAAGGCCCCGCCTGAAGGGACGTTCTTTCTTTTTGGGCTGCTCCTGCGGCAGTTCGTCCTGAAGGTCTTCGATCATGCTGCATTCAGATTATAACAAGAGGGCCATCGTGTCCAACGAATTGTAATACGCGCCCGTATGTAATAATATGTTCTCCATGAAGAACGTAGTCATCATCGGCAGACCGAATGTAGGAAAATCCACACTTTTCAACAGGCTCATAGGAAAGAGAAGGGCCATCACGGACCCCACGCCGGGCGTCACACGTGACCCCATCACGGAGCGCTGGATCCTCAACGGCCACGCCCTGAACCTCACCGACAGCGGAGGGGTCAAGCTGGACCTCGAGGGTTTCGACGAGCTGGTCTCCAAAAAGAGCCTGTCGCTGCTTGACGCGGCCGACGCCATCCTCTTCATGATGGACTGCACCGAGGTCACACCCGAGGACCAGATGCTCATCCAGGTCCTGCGCCCGTACACGGACAGGATCGTCCTGGTCGTCAACAAGATCGACGATCCGACCCGCGAGGACCTCATCTGGAACTACTTCTCGTACGGCTACCAGCGCATCGTCGGAATCTCATCGTCCCACGGACTGGGCATCGACACCCTCGAGGAGACCCTCATGGGCATGCTGGACCTTGAGGACGAGACCGATGACATAGAGGACCTGGAGGCCGAGGAGAGGCGCAACAGCATCAACCTGGCCGTCCTGGGCAAGCCGAACACCGGAAAGAGCACCCTCACGAACCTTCTCACCGGTCTGGACCTCTCCATCGTCAGCCCCATCGCCGGCACCACGCGCGATGTGGTCAAGGGCGGCTTCTCCTACAAGGGCAACGAGTTCACCATCCTGGACACCGCCGGAATCAGGAGGAAGTCCAAGGTCGAGGAGGACGTCGAGTACTATTCTGTCAACAGGGCCATCAAGACCATCGACGAGGCCGATGTTGTGCTTCTGGTGGTCGATGCCATCGAGGGCCTGTCGGAGCAGGACAAGAAGATAGCCAACCTGATAGTCAGGCGAGGCAAGGGCGTTGTCATAGTCCTGAACAAGACCGACCTGCTGAAGGGCCTTCCCAACGAGAGGCAGGCCATCGAGGACAGGGTGCGCTTCCAGTTCCCGATCCTGAACTTCGCACCCATACAGTTCATCTCCGCGGCCAAGGGCGACAACATCGGCCCCATGCTGGACATGGTCCTGAAGATCAACGCGCAGCTGTCGCGGCGCATCGACACGGCCGTCCTGAACACGGCCCTCAAGGCCTGGGGCGAGGCCTACCAGCCCACGCGCGGCGCGCAGGGCCACTTCAAGGTCTACTACGGAACGCAGATCAGCGCCGAGCCGGTCAAGTTCCTGTTCTTCATCAACCGCAGGAAGGATTTCCCGCAGACCTACGTGCAGTACCTCAAGAACTGCATCAGGCGCGACCTGGGCTTCAACGACAGTCCCATCGAGATCGACCTGCGCGAGCGCGAGAGAAGCGAGAGCAACCACAAGCTGGGCCAGAACGCCAAGGTGCGTTCGTCCGCCGAGAAGGAAGG